>JADZAS010000025.1 GCA_020852515.1 Phycisphaerales bacterium | reverse complement strand
TCGCGCGGCCGTCAATCGGCCGCGCGACGCTCGCTTTCTGCCTCGCGATTCGGCACTGCAAGCCTTTCCCCCGCAGGTCAATTACAATCGCTTCATGCCCTTTCGCCCCTTTGAGGTCGTCAGCCCGTTCAAGCCCGTCGGCGATCAGCCCGCCGCGATCGAGACGATCGCCAGCGCACTGCAGGGCGGCCAGGATCGCATCACGCTTCTTGGCGCCACCGGCACCGGCAAGACCTTCACCATGGCGCATGTCATCGAGCGTCTCCAGAAGCCCACGCTCATTCTCAGCCACAATAAGACGCTCGCGGCCCAACTCTACGAGGAGATGAAGGAACTCTTTCCGCGCAACGCCGTGTCGTACTTCGTCAGTTACTACGACTTCTACCAGCCCGAGGCGTACATCCCCCAGCGCGACATCTACATCGAAAAAGACGCCTCGCGCAACAGCGACCTGGACCGCCTGCGCCTGGCGGCCACGAGCCACCTTGTCAGTCGTGATGACGTCATCGTCGTGGCGTCGGTGTCGTGCATCTTCGGCCTCGGTTCGCCCGAGGAGTTCAAGCGCAAGGTGCTGCACCTCCAGAAGGGCGGAATTCTCGACCGGCGCGAGTTCATGCACGGCCTGGCGGACATGCAGTATCAGCGCAACGAGTACGAACGGGCCCGCGGCACTTTTCGCGCGCGCGGCGATGTCATCGAGGTCCACCCCGCGAATGAAACGCATGCCGTGCGCATCGAGCTCTTCGGCGACGAGATCGAGACGCTGCAGATCATCGACCAGACCAGCGGCGAACTCATTGCCGACGTCGATCGCTACTTCATCTTCCCGGCGGTGCAGTACGTCATGCCCGAAGACCAGATGAAGCATGCCCTGCAGGCGATCCGCGACGAACTGGACGTGCGCGTCATGCAGTTGCGCCACGAGGGCAAACTGCTCGAGGCCCAGCGCCTCATGTCGCGCACGAAGTACGACCTGGAGATGATCGAAGAAGTCGGCTACTGCTCGGGAATCGAGAACTACTCACGATTCTTCGACGGCCGCCGGCCGGGGGAGACTCCGTACACCTTGCTCGACTACTTCAACCACGTGCCCGGCCGCTCCAAAGGCGATTGGCTGCTGCTCATCGACGAATCGCACGTGACGATTCCGCAGGTGCGCGCGATGTTCAACGGCGACAAGGCGCGCAAGCAGGTGCTGGTCGATCACGGCTTTCGCCTGCCCAGCGCGCTCGACAACCGGCCGTTGCGATTTGAAGAGTTCGAGAAGATGGTGCCGCGCGTCGTCTACGTCAGCGCCACTCCCGGACCGTACGAACTGGAGAAGAGCGGCGGACAGATTGCCGAGCAGGTCATCCGCCCCACCGGTCTGGTCGATCCCGTCATCACCATTCGCCCGGCCGACGGCCAGGTGCCCGATCTCATCGCCCGGTGCGAGAAGATTGCCGCCCGCAACGAGCGCGTCATCGTCACCGCCCTGACCAAGCGGCTGTGCGAAGATCTCACCCGCTACCTGACGGAGAAGGGCCTGGCCACGCGCTACCTGCACAGCGACATCGAAACGCTTGATCGCTGGGAGATTCTGCGGGCCCTGCGCGAAGGCGAATTCTCCGTGCTCGTGGGCGTGAACCTGCTGCGCGAAGGGCTCGACCTACCCGAGGTGTCGCTGGTGGCCATTCTCGACGCCGACAAGGAGGGATTCCTGCGCAGCGCGACGAGCCTGATCCAGCAGATCGGCCGCTGCGCCCGAAATGTGAACGCCGAGGTCGTGATGTATGCCGACAAGATGACCGCCGCCATGGCCGAAGCGATCGACGAAACCACGCGGCGCCGCGAGAAGCAGCTGGCGTTCAACGCCGAGCACGGCATCACGCCGACGCAGATCGTCAAGGCCATTCGGCGCGGCATTGAGCTTGAGGTCCGCGCCAACCGCACCGTGCGCGAAGCCATCCACGAGGCCGAGCCAGAATACGAGCGCACCGAACTCGTCGTCGAACTCGAAAAGGACATGCTCGAGGCTGCCCAGCGTCTGGACTTCGAACGAGCGGCGCAATTGCGAGACCAGATCAAGTCGCTCAAGACATCGGGCGAGGACGGAATGGTGCGCCGGTCGGACCTGGAGCGGCGCACCGCAGCGCCCGGGCGCCAGCCCGGCCAGGCGCCGCCCGGCGTGGCCAAGCCTCACAAGCGCCGCCGGGCGCGCAAGTAGCGAGCCCAAACGGCGAGCCGCAGCGCTTGAAGCGCTGGCGCCGGCCCACTACCGTGTCGCCGTCACATGAATGAACCGTCCAGCGCGCAAGAGCAGCAGTTCCTCGGCGGCCCGCCTGAAGTGTTCGACGCCGTCGGACGCGAACAACTCGCGGCCCTGCTCGACTTTGGCTTGAGTCCGCAGAGCATGCTTCTCGACATCGGATGCGGCTGTCTGCGCGGCGGGCGGTGGATCATCCCGCTGCTCGAACCGGGCCACTACTGCGGCATCGAACCCAACACCGAGATGCTTGCGTATGGGCTCAAGTCAATCGTCGATCCTGAGATCATCCGCATCAAGCAGCCGCGCTTCGATCCCAACGACCGCTTCGACTTCTCCGTTTTCGGCAACAAGTTCACGCACTTCATCGCGCGGAGCGTCTGGACACACGCAGACAAAGCGCAGATCGGCGCGATGCTCGACGGCGTGGCGCAGTGCGGCGCGCCCGAGGCCGTGCTGCTCGCCAGCTTCCGGCCCGCGCGCTGGTACAAGGGCGACGACTACAACGGGGTCGGCTGGGTGGGGCGCAGCCACGAGTCGGACCAGTCGGGGATGATCTGCCACAGTTTCAGGTGGATCGCCAGCGCCTGCCGCCAGCGCGGGCTGTGGGCGTCACGCGTCGATCGTCCCATCGTCAACGGCCAGCCGTGGATCGCCGTGCAGCGCGCCTGAAACTGCTCTTTCGGCCGGATCATCGCCGGCATACTGAATCCACATGAGCCGCAGGCCTGCGGCGTCGAGCGTCGGCCCGGCCTCCGTCCGGTCGCGCGCTGCCAGAACCTGCGAAACGTCATCCGGGCTCATCGCGCCGCGCCCGACTTCGACGAGCGTGCCTGCGATGATGCGCACCATGTGGTAGAGGAAGCCTGAACCGCAGATCTCGATGACGATGCGCTCGCCGCCTCGCCGCACCGCGCAACTGAACACCGTGCGCACCGTTGAACTGCGGCCGTGGTGGGTGTTGGCGAAGGAGGCAAAGTCGTGCTCGCCGATGATCCGCTGCGCGGCTTCGTGCATGGCGGCGGCATCCAGCGTGTGCCAGCAGTGGTACACGCGGTGGCGCTCGAACACGGGTTTGACGCTCGCGTTGTGAATCGTGTATTCGTACGCCTTGCGCATGGCCCAGGTGATGGGATCAAACGCCGCCGGCGCTTCGCTCGCCTCGGTCACGGCGATGTCGTCGGGCAGGTAGCGATTGATGGCGTGATGCAGCCGCTCAACTGGGATCGTCGTCTCGGCGTTGAACGCAGCGACCTGCCCCAGCGCGTGCACGCCGGCGTCGGTGCGGCTGGCGCCAATGAGGATCACGGGCTGCCGGACGGCGCGGCTTACGGCCGACTCAAGCACGCCTTGCGCGGTGCGCAGTGCCTCCTCGCCTGGCCGCTCCTGCTTCTGCCAGCCGTGGAACTCCGAGCCGTCGTATCGAACTGTCAGCCGATATCGCCGCTGCATCGATTGATCGTAGCGGGCGCTGCGGAGAGGTTGGCGACGCGTGGTGCACGCGGAACGGCGGCTTGCGCCGCTCTTCAGGGGCGGGCCGATTCACCCGCCGCGCCGTCACCTTGCTTCGGCGCCCGCTGCAGGGCCCAGGTGATGGTGGGCCACTGTTCGCTGCGGGCGCCGGCCATGCGCGTCGAGGCGCCGACGAGTTGCGCCGTTTCGGGAATCTGGAATGCCTCCGGTCGGCCCTCCTGGCACAGCGAGGCCAGCGCCGGAGCGTCGATCGCCGCGAGATCCATCGTCTCGGCCAGCAGATAGTCGCCCAGCCTCGCCGCGCCATCGCGGTTGAACGGCTCGCGGGGCGACAGGTCGTAGTCCAGCACGTCCGCCATGGCCATCAGATAGATCAACGCGTCGGCGTCGAGTTCGCTGAGCCACTCTTGCAGCCGGGCCTCGCGCAGCTCACGCGTCTCGCCCGGCGCTGGCATGATGAGCGACTTGTGCACGTACTCGCGGCACTTGCTCATCGCGCCGACGAAGCCGAATGGATCGCCCGGCCCGCAGCGGCGAATGGCTGCGGCGAGTTCCTCTCGGGCGGCCTCGCTGAAGTGATGGCGCTGCTCGACCCCGGCCGCCGCCTGGGCGGCGCGAAGAAAGCCCTCCCGAGCCACCAGCGCGCTGACCAGCAGGTGATCGTCCGAGAGATGCGCGTTGATCCTGAACGCCGCGGCGAGCATCTGCGCTGACGCCTCGATGTCCCCTCCCGCCGCCAGCCGCAGGGCTTCGATGATGAGCAGGGCAAACCCATCGCGCATGCCGTCGGCGTAGCGCGGCACAAACATCTCACGCGGATCGCGCTCCGTCGCAAAATCGCAACGGGGAATTGTGGACCCCGTCACGAAGCAGTCCAGTGCGCCGCGGATGGAATCGGCCGTGGCGCCCAGCGCCTCAAGGCGTTCGGGCTCCAGCGGCTTGGCAGCGTCCAGGGTGCGGATCGCCTGCTTCCACGCGTCATCGATTGCCGGCAGTTGTTCGATGCCGCGCCGGTACCACACGGCAGCGTTGGTGAGTGTGCGGACATCCACCTCGCCGCGCGTCACGCCTTCGAGCAGTTCAATGCGCGCGTGGAGTTTGTCTTTGCCTTCCATGGTCAGGTCGTAGACGCGGCCGAGTGCCGGCGTGAGGATCTGCGCGACCAGGCCGTACTCGCCGGTTTCGAATCCCTTGGCGATGGCGTCGAGCTGAGCGCGTGCCACCTCGCGATCTTCCTGCGAAAACGCGACGACAAACTGCTCCATGAGATCGCTGTACTGATTCAGGCTGGTTTCGATCTCTTCGGGCGAGAGTTGGGCCAGTTGCTCGCCCAGGCCCGCGTCGCTGGCCAGGTCAGTCAGGATCTCCGAGCGCTTCTCGGGATCGCCGCTGAGGAAGTGATCGCGCATCATGTCGACGCACAGGGTCTGCTCCATGAGAATGGCGTCGAGGGTCTGGAATGGATCATCCTGATCGAAAGCCCGGGTCGCCTTGAGCAGCACCGACGCGGCCGCCGGATCGAACGCCCCGCGATCGAAACCCATCTCGGCCGACTGCTCGGCCACTTCGAACACCGCCCGGCCGACGAGCGAACTGATGAGAATGCGATCATCGCCGGCCTGGTCGGCGATTCGGTAGAGCGCGCCGATTCGTTCGGCGGCGCCGATGCCATCGCCATCGTGCAGCCGCATGGCTGAATCAGCCTGCACGAGCCGCGCGAGGTTGCGCATAGGGCCAAGGTGCGGCAGCAGCATGTCGAAGCCCTGCGAATAGTCCAGGCCGAAGTCACTGTACCCCTGCTGCGAGGCGCGGATCACGTTGTCCACGATCGGCGCTGCCCGGTTGAGCAGGGCCCGCACCTCCGGCGAAGGCGGCTGGCCGGGGCTCGATCGATAGTTGTTGATCGCCTCCATCTCCTCGGGCGTGAACTGCTCGAGTTGCTCGAACGCACGCTCATACCACATCGCGGCGTTGCGCGTGCTGTCGGATTGGGCGAGGGCGGCGCTGCCGATAAGGCTGAGCCAGGTGGCCACCAGCGTCAGAAGGAATTGCTCTCTCAATCAGACCTCCCGCTGCGGATCATGCGCTGCCGCCGCCAGTTTACGCGTGCGACGCGGCTACGGTTCCACCGAAGCAACCTCCACCAGCGCTTCGGCAAGCCGGTCGCCGGCCCGCTGATCGGTTGCCGCGTCACGCACTCGCCCCGACAGGTTCAGCCAGTACTCGACATCCGGCAGTTCCAGCGCCTTGAACTCTCCCGTGCGGCAGGCGGCTCTGATCTTCGATGAGTCTGAAGCCGCCATCGACACGATGGACGCAATCCCGCGACGACTGTACGAGTCCGCCCGCTCCTGGATCCGGTCGACGAGATGCTCATCCCAATCCGAATTGAGCGACATCGCGCCGAACGCGTACCAGCGCTGGGCAGGCGTGAGCGACGCAATCCAGCGCAATGCTCGCTCGTCCATCGCCTTATGCTCGCCAGCGGCTGCGTCGGGCTTCCACCGCTGAAGCGCCAATGAAGTTTCGGCGCGAATCCAAGAGGCGCTCTTTTCACTCATCAGCTGGTCAGCGGCCCGATAGCCGAACGGATCGTGCGGCCGGGTGCGGCGGATCGCGGCGGCGAGTTCGGCGAGGCGCGCCGCCTCGATCGACTGTGCTGCGTCGTCGCCAGCCGTTGACGCGGCGCTGAGCACCTCGCGCACAAGTCCAAGTCCGCGCTGGTACGCATCGTGCGCTTCCATCGCCGACAAGACCACGCCGTCGCCGCCGAGGTGGCCGATGATGCGAAAGGAGGTGGCCAGATGCGCCGCGGCGTCGTCGTAGCGGCCCGATTCCAACAGCCCGTGCACCCGCGCCCCACACACCGCCAGGCCAAGCCGCATGCCCCCCGCATAGTCCGGCAGAAAAACCTCTTCTTGCAGCCGCCGGGTCGAGAAGTCGCAGCGCCGAATGAGCGATCCTGCGTGAAACTGCTCCATTGCCTTCTCAATGATCGTTTGAATCTCTTCCCACTGCTCCTGCGTCAGCTCACCCGCCGCTGCTGAGCCTCCGGCTTCGATTCGCGCGAGCATATCGGGCCACGGCACGCTGACAGAGTTGAGATGCTCAATGCCACGCCGGTAGTAGACGGCCGCGTTGGCCAGTTCGACCGGCTCGATCTCCCCCTGCACGAGCCCGGCCAGTTGCAATCGACGCGCCGCCAGCGCCGCTTTGATTCTGGTATTGGTTTCGTGGAAGCCGATCAGCGCCTCGAGCGCCGCCGTCACCAACGGCCCAAGTTCGCCGCTGCCGGCTGCGTCCTGCAACAACCTGACCTGCTCGGCGGCGCATTGCGGATCATCACTGTCTTCGATCGTTGTGAACGTGCCGAGAAGGTCGCGATAGGCCGCGATCTCGGCCCACTGCTCGCCTTCGTTCAGATCTGCCAGACCCGGAACATGCTCCGGCTCGTAGCCAATCTCCTGAAGGACCTTGGAGACTTGAAGTGCAGATCCTGGCTGGCGGGCCGCGTCAAGCAATTGATCAACGTACGCCTGCTCGCTTGCGAATCCATCGACGAACTGGAACGGATCATGCGGATTGAGTGCATCCATGGCGCTGAGCACGACCGCCAGGTCACCAGCACCCAGTGACTGGCCCTCTGTCGCGTAGTCGAGTGTGGACTCGAGGAAGTTGCCCAATGCCGCAGAATAGAGCGCACTCATCGGGCTGCGGCCATCACCTGCATGCGCGACGATTCGATACATCGCAGCCATCTGCGATGCCGCCCCCGCGCCGTCGCCATCGGCGATTCTGATCTTGGTGTCCGCGTCGATCCAGGGGACTAAGCCGCGCAATTTCCCGACCTGCACAACCCTACCGCCCTCCGGCACACCCGGAAGTACGTCAAACTCAGCATAAGCGATGTTCGTCGCTCGGCGGATGTCGGCAAGCATCGGCGCCGCCTTGCGCATGATCTCGCGCACCTCCGCCGAAGGCTGCCCGGCCTGCTTGCGATACAACTCAACCGCGAGAATCTCGTCCTTCGAGAGGTTCCACTGCTGTTCCCACGCTCGCTGGTACCACACTGCCGCATTGCTGGTGTCGTCACTCTGGGCGCGAGCGACCGAGCAGAGTCCCCAGACGAGGATCAGCGCGGCCAACAGGGACCCACAGATGTGGTACTGCCAGCGATCGTCCCCGTACATGAGAAGCTCCTTCGACTCGGACCGACAGCCTCAATCCCTCCCAATCCCCAGCGCCAGTCGGCAGAACATCTCGACGCCCAGGGCGATTGAATCGTCGTTGAAATTGAACCGCGGCGTGTGCACCATGGGGTACGGCTCATCGGGGCGGCGCTGCTGGCCGAGCAGGAAAAAGCACGATGGCACCTCGTTGCAGTAGTACGAGAAATCCTCGCCGCCCATGCACGGCACGGGATACAGCGTCGCCCGCTCCTCCCCCACCGCCTGCCGCGCCACTTTGAAGAACGCCTCGACCGCACCCGCATCATTTCGCGTCACCGGATATCCCTGTTCCCACTCAATCTCTGCCACACACCGGTGGATCGCAGCCACGTTCAGCGCCGTTTCGTAGAAGCGCGTGCGGCCGAATCGACGCATCTCGTCGGTCAGCGTGCGCATCGTGCCGGCGATCTCGACTTCCTCGGGAATGACGTTGTACGCGCTGCCGCCGTGGAACTTAGTGACTGAAATGACCATCGATTCGAGCGGATCGACGTTGCGGCTGACGATGCACTGCAGCGCCATGACCAGTTCAGACGCCGCGACGATGGGGTCATGCGAGAAGTGCGGGCTCGCGGCGTGACCCATCTTGCCGCGCATCGTCACGGTGAAGTGATCCGTCGCGGCCAGCAGCGGGCCCGGACGCGTCGCGACTGTTCCCAGCGGCAGCACGGGCCAGCAGTGCAGGCCGAACATCTCGCCAATGCGCGGCCCGAGCACCTGGTCCGTCAGGCAGCCGTCTTCGACCATGCGCCGGCCGCCCGCCCCGCCTTCCTCGGCCGGCTGAAAGACGAACTTCACGCTGCGGGGCAGTCCGTCCTCCTCGGAAAGCCGTTTGAGCACGCGCGCAGCGCCGAGGCAGATCGTCGTGTGCCCGTCGTGGCCGCAGGCGTGCATGACGCCCGGAGTGGTGGACCGGTACTCGATCTCGTTCTCTTCGACGATGGGCAGGGCATCCATGTCGGCGCGCAATCCGATAGCGTCACCATTGCCGCTGCCGGGCACATGCGCCAGCACGCCGGTTCCGCCCGCGAGATCGCCGACGAACTCGATGCCCGCCGCAGCGAGTTCCTCGCGCACGCGCCGACTGGTGCGCCGCTCTTCGTACTTAAGTTCAGGGTGGGCGTGCAGGTCGTGGCGAAATCTGATGAGGTAATCGAGATCCTGGGCGATCAGTTCAGAGACACGGCTCGCAAGGCTGGTGGTGTTTGTGGCCATGTGGGCATTGTACTGCACCCGATTCCTCCACCCAACCGAGTGGGCGCGCCCGACTGTGTTGTGGATCGACGAGCTGGCCGATGTAGAGCACAAACCGCACGATGTGCCCGGCTATCCTTATCGGCCCTGCCCCGGCAGGATCGTGCGACTGGATGGGAACGCTTCGATCGTGATTCATACCGCTCTGACCATGCTCGCGCAGGCCGGCGACCAGCCCCCGGCGCCTCCGTCGTGGCAGGCGTGGGCCACGGTCGGCGTCATCCTGCTCATTCTCGTCATGCTCATCTGGAATCGCGTGAGCACCGATGTGCTCATCGTCGGCGGTGTAACGCTGCTGGTGCTCATGGGCATTCTGACGCCGAGGGAAGCGGTGGCGGGCATGGCCAATGAGGGCATGCTGACCGTCGCAGTGCTCTTCGTGGTCGTCGCCGGCCTGCAGGAGACCGGCGGGGTGACGTGGCTGGGACAGCGCCTCCTCGGCCGGCCAAAGAACATCATCGCGGCGCAGATGCGGCTCATGATCCCCGTGGCCGGCTTCAGCGCGGTCATGAACAACACGCCGCTCGTGGCAATGCTGATCCCCGCCGTCTCCGAATGGGCCAAGCAGCATCACCTGAGCGTTTCGAAACTCATGATCCCGCTCAGCTACGCCGCGATCTTCGGCGGCACGTGCACGCTGATTGGCACGAGCACGAACCTCGTTGTCGCCGGCCTGTGGCTTGAGAGTTTCCCGGAGCGCGAGCCGATCGGTATGTTCGACATCGCCTGGCTCGGCGTACCGTGCTGTGCCGTGGGCATCACCTATCTGCTCGTGTTCAGCCGGTGGCTGCTGCCTGACCGCAAGCCGCCGCTGAGCCCGCAGGACGACCCGCGCGCCTACACGGTGGAGATGACCGTGGACGCAAACGGTCCGCTTATCGGCAAGACCATCGAAGAAGCCGGACTGCGGCAACTCACGGGCCTGTTCCTCGCCGAAATCGATCGCCAGGGACAGGTGCTGCCCGCCGTGGGGCCGCAGGAGCGGCTGTTGGCCGGCGACCGCCTCGTGTTCGTGGGCATTGTGGATTCCATCGTCGACCTGCATCGCGTTCGCGGTCTCACTCCCGCGAGCGACCAGGTGTTCAAACTCGACGCGCCGCGAGTCCAGCGTTGCCTCATCGAAGCGGTGGTCTCCGACACCTGCGGCCTGGTGGGCAAGACGATCCGAGACGGCCAGTTTCGCACGGTGTACAACGCCGTGGTCATTGCCGTGGCCCGCAACGGCGAGCGCATCAAGAAGAAGATCGGCGACATCGTGCTTCGCGCCGGCGATACGCTGCTGCTCGAAGCGCATCCGAATTTCGCCGAGCAGCAGCGCAACAGCCGCGACTTCTACCTCGTCAGCAAGATCGAGAACTCCAACCCGCCGCGACACGAGAAGGCCGTGCTGGCGATGCTCATCCTCGTGGGGATGATCGCCGCGATTACCCTGCTCGGCGTGCCGGTTCTCGTCGGCGCCATGACCGCGGCGGGACTGATGATCATCACGCGCTGCGTGCCGGGCAATGTCGCGCGAAAGAGCGTGGACTGGCAGGTGCTCGTAGTGATTGCCGCGTCCTTCGCGTTGGGCAACGCCCTTGAAGTGACCGGGGCCGCGCAGTCAATCGCTCACACTCTCGTCGGGCTGGCGTCGGACAACCCGTGGGCCACGCTCATCATCATCTACGGCGTGACGATGCTCTTTACGGAATTGATCACAAACAACGCTGCGGCGGTGCTCATCTTCCCGATCGCCCATTCAATCTCGCAGCAGTTGAATGTGGATTTCACGCCATATGCCATGTCGGTCATGATGGCGGCGTCCGCGAGTTTTTCGACGCCCATCGGCTATCAGACCAACCTCATGGTGCTCGGACCGGGCGGGTACAAGTTCACTGACTACTTCCGCGTGGGCATCCCGCTGAACCTCACGATGTGGGCGATCACCTCGTGCCTGGCGCCGGTGATCTGGCCGTTCCACCAATGATCGCGGCCGCTCGACGGCTCAGTTTCACCTGCCACGGGAAAGGCGACTGGGCGTCCGCCTCGCAAAGGCGTGTCCCGGTGCTCCCGCCAGGTCGCGCGTGATTCTTCTCATGGCGGATCGAATCCGCCGGCGCTTCAAGTTCAGATCGATTCGGCCGAACGCGCGGCCCGGCGGCGATACGCGCTGCCGCCGATCACCCCGATCAGACCCAATCCGCCCAGCCAGATTGGCGCCGGCAGCGGAATCATCACGAGTTGATCCTGCAGCGCCGTTCCCGACGGATTGCCGCCGCTCATGCCACTCCAGAGATTGGCGATGCGCACGTTGCCGATCGTGTCGCCCCACGTGCCGCCGTCCACGAGATTGACCTCGTCATCCGCAAGATCGACCCAGGCTTGCGCCTGCACATCGCCGCCGAGGCTCGCGATCTGTTCCTGGAGAAACCAGATGGCCAGTTGCAACGACGTAGCGCTCGCGTTGGCGTTGTAGGTGTAGCCGCTGAGCGATCCCTGCACAAACTGAGTGTAGAGGAACGCCGTCTGGGCCTTGAGAGGCACGCCGGTGTGGACCGATTCGGTGTTGAGGAAGGCATGAGCCGTCTGGCCGTACCCGACGTGCTCATTCTTCTCGACGCAGAAGGTGATGAACTGGCTGGCGCCGAGGCCGCGGCTCGCATCGCCCTGACCTGCGGGCGTGAAGTTCAGCGAGACATTGGTCCAGGCGAACTCGCCGCCCGTGCCGTTGCCGGCAAGAAGCGAATCGAATCGCATTTTTCCGGCGTACACCGGCCCGGCTTGCACCTGGGTGACGGCTGTGAGAGCAGTGAGCGCCATGGCGGCGCAGAGCGAACGCAACTTCATCTTCTTCCTCTCCTCGGAGTCCTGGCGTGCTGCAGGACTGGTCTTGCTTCCGATCCCCGTGCCGAGCCCGGTCTGGCGGAGTCGGCCCCACCTGAACCATCAGGCGGTGACCACGTCTACGCGCGCCACCCCGGGAAAGGGCTTAGAACGCGCTCGTCTGCAAAGGCAGGTCGCCCGGCGACGAAGTCAGCCGGCGCGACCGGTGTCTCTCTTCCCACGCAGCAGCCTTAAGAACTGTGCTGGCAAGAAGTTAGTTTGTGCCCAAGTGCCCGATTGTCAAGGGAATCGCAACGAAATATGAGCGATTTGCTCGGCAATTCGCCAAAAGTGGCGAACCGGCTCGGTTTATCGGAGCCAGCGTGAAGCGGCTCGGCCACCGTCATGGGTGAAGCACGGCGACAAGCCTGTGGCGGGCTGATGCAACTGCTTGACCTCGCCACCTGCACAACAAGTAACCTGGCGCGCATCGAATAAGGCATGGCCGGGCGCAAGGGCCGGCACGCCGGCGCGAGCCGCGGGGCTGCTCGTCAAGCTGCCTGATTGCTGGCCGAAGGCTCGAGAAGATTCTTGATGGATTCCACAAGCGTTGATTCGAGAAGTGGGATTCGAAGCTGCTTGTGCTGCCGCCGCATGAGCCGGGCGTCGAGCTGAGCCGCGCCCTCCGGCAGCAGGATCAGCAGCGGCAGCCCGCTGACGCCTTCCTCACGCTCCAACTGCCCCAGGCGGTCGAGCAGCATCGGAACTGCTTCCGGCGAGGACGCGTGCACAATGGCCAGGTTCGGGGCTTCGTACACTCCGTCCCCAAGCTGGCCGCACCAGATGCGGATCGGATCGAAGACCGGCTGTTCGGAGACCACCAGCGGATGGAATTCACCGGGCAGTTGTGCGCGAACCTCTTCACGCGCATCGGCCCAGGCGCCACCGGATGATTCGGCCAGCAGCGCCAGTTTGAGTTCGCTCGTCTCATTCGACGCGGTCTCTACGACATTCGAGATCGCTTCGCCATCCAGCCCGAGCGCACCGCAGTATTCAGCGATCGGATAGAGCACGCGATTGCCGCTGTCACCAATCAGCAGTGCGTGGCAGAGCCGGTCGGCGAGAGCCAGCGCCACCACTTCGTTGGAGCGCTTGGGCGCCATGTGCTGAATGTCTGCGACGGGCAGGTGGTGAAACACGACCGGATCGATCAGTTCCTTCGGGAAGTGCCAGGCATGCAGCAGCCGGTCCATCACCTCGGCGTGAGTCACCATGAGCAGACGAGACTCGACCTGCTCGAGCGGCAGGCCGAGGTTTCGGGCCGTTTCAAGCACCTGGCCATACGTTTCGCCCAGTTCCTGCATGAAGAGCAGCCGGCCGAGGTCGTGCACGAGGCCCATGGTGAAGGCGAGTTCAGATTCCTCCTCACCGCGATGGCGTGCAAGTTGAGCGGCGATGATGCCGCAGCCGATCGAGTGCTCCCAGAATCGGCCGATGTTTACATCGCCGCAGAGATTCGTCGCGCCGAACTTCTCGATGACGTTCAGATTGAGCATGGCCTGGCGCACGGCGGCAATGCCGAGGCGCGCCACGGCCTTGTCGAGCGTGTCGACCAACTGGCCCCGACTGAACGCGACTGAGTTCGCCAGTCGAAGGATCTTGATCGCCACGGCGGAATCCTGCCTGATGACCTTGGCGATGTCCTCGGCGGTGCTGCTTTCCTGTTCGGTGAGTCTGATCACCTTCGAGACGGTCGGCGACAGCGCATGCAGTTCTCCCGTGCCGTCAATTCGATCGTACATCTCCGACCGCTTGAGCAGAGGTCGCATCGTCTTGAGGCGGGCGGCCGGGCTGTCGAGCGTTTCACGGTCCGCCTCACGGGCGTCATCAGTGGACTCGGCCGGCGTGCGCGACTTGGTCGCGCCGGTGACGGCGCCGCCGGCGGCCTCACAATCCCCGGGGGGCTGAGAGGGTTGCTCCAACGCAACGGCGCGCTCGGCGAGCACCGTCTTGACGCGGGCGATGAGCTGGTCGATCGAGAACTGTGTCTTGAGCAGGTAATGCTTGGCGCCGAGTTTGGCGGCGCGAATCACGTAGTCACGGTCGGCCACGGCGGTGAGCAGAATCACGGGCAGATCGTGCAAGCGAGGATCACCTCGCATCACTCCCAGCACGCTCAGCCCGTCCATGCCCGGCATGGCGAGGTCGAGCAGGACAAGATCCGGAGGCTGGTTGCGGGCAAGTCGAAGCGCGGCGTGTCCGTCTCCGGCGGTACAAACATCGAAGCCGCGCGAACGCAAGGCAGCGGCGATGGGCTCGCGGAAGAGTTCCATGTCGTCAACGAGCAGTATCGCCGTCATGCGGCCCGCCTTTCACCTTCGCGCCGGATGCGCCGTGACCCGCGCATCGGCCGCTCGAGATCCGCTCTGAGACTCGCAGTGAAGACCGTGCCCTTTCCGGCGTCGGACGCGACGGTCAGTTCGCCTCCGTGGACGTCAACGATGGCCTTGCAGATGGCCAGGCCCAGTCCGGTTCCCTTCACATAATCTGACCCAAGCGCGCCGGCGCTGAGAACGAACGCATCGCCGAGTTTCGACACGACCTCCTCCGAGATTCCAGTGCCGGAGTCTTCGACGCGCAATTCGACCCATGAGCGCCCGCCTTCGAGGTACTGCCGGGTGCGCAGCTCGATGAACCCATCGTGCGTGAATTTCGCGGAGTTGCTCACCAGATTGAGAACAAGCCGCTGGATGGCGTTCGCATCGCCGCGGAGGTGCAGGTTCTCCCGCTCGTGCCGGCATCGCAATTCGACCCGCCCGTGAGCGACCAGGGGACGCAGCACGTTTAGCGCCGCGTCACAGGCCTCGGTGACGTTGACCGGCCCCCAGCACCACATTGATCGTCTGCTGTTGAGCCGCGCGGCTTCGAGCATGTTGTTGACGAGCTCGGCCATTCGGATGACTTCGTTGTGCAGGGCGTGCAGGAAAACGTCCCATTCAGCGGACTCCTTCGCCTCCGGCGAGAGCAGAAACTCCGTCGTGGCCCGAAGCGCCGCCAGCGGCGTGCGCAGCTCGTGTCCCACGATCCCCAACACGCGCTCGGCCTCGCGAACGGCTTCGCGCAGATGGCGCCGCTCCCGCTGCGCGAGCTGAACGCGCTTGCGCTCGTGCGCGAATTGCATGCTGCGCACCAGGACCGCACCATCCATTTCGTCTTTGCGGAGGAAGTCCTGGGCTCCGAGTCGCAACGACTCCAGCCCGATCTCGGGCCGGTCCGAGGCAGTGACAACCACGATCGGAACGTCACGAGCCGCGCGGGCCATCGTCCGGACGGTCGTCAGCCCGACGGAGTCGCCGAGTGTCAGGTCGAGTAGGACGACATCGGGCGGGGTCTTCTTCAGCGCCGCCAGCGCGGCCGCAACGGAGTCGGCCGACTGCACCTTGAACTCGAACCCGCTGCGTTCGAGCAAGTGTTTAACCAGCCGTATCTGCCCTGGGTCGTCTTCAACGATGAGCACCTTCATACGTCGAATCCAGTTTGCTCTTTGATGAGCCGCGAAGGTCCGAACGCTTCGACGGCCGCTCTTGCCTGCTCCGCTTGATCTGGGCACTCGTGGACTCGCTTCCCCCGACGACCTTGGTCGGAAAGGACCCGCCCCGCGAATATCGGTCGATTCGCCTCGCCGATGCACCTGATGATGCAAGATCTCCCGTTCGATTCTGCGCCGGCTTCGGTCAGATCGGGGATATGGCGCTTCACCTTTACTGCCTGTTGTTGCGACGTCGAGGGCGGGGCATATCGGGCAGGGAGTGGGCTCGACGGCCGGCACTTCGAGCGGCCGTTTTGGCTCGGGGCCATGTCCGGCAGCGCAGAAAAGTGAACCAGCGCCGAGGTCCGGCCCCGGCGCTGGGAAGTGTGAATCAAAGAGATGGATGATCAGAGCGGCGCAGCGGCGGATCGGCGGCTCTTGCGCGCCATGACGAACACGCCAGCCAGACCCGCGAGGCCAAGACCGAGCGGCGCCGGCAGCGGGATGTTTTGTGGGCCCTCGGACATGTATGAATCGCTCTCGCCCAGCGGCAGATCGATCACGTGGAAAGCAACGCGCAGCGACGGCACCTGCGAGTTATAGCCGGGATCGCCGTTGGTCTTGAGCAAGCCGTTGGCCAGGGCGGAAATGATTTCGTTGAAGTCGATGCCTGTCTGGAGGTTGAACACCACGCGCAGCCACTCGCCGGGATTGATTCCATTCTCCGGCTTGGGGTTGTCCGCGTTCACCGAAAACGACTGCGTGCTGTCGAAATCGTTGATACCCGGCGGGTCGTGGGGCGCGCCGGCGTCATGACCGAATTCCACGCCACCGCCGTGGGTCATCGAGTGGAAGGAACTGAAGACGGTGCCATCTTCGAAGTAAATGTTGGCGATGGACGCGGAGGAGCCGCCGAGGAAGTTCTCGAAGAGCAGGCCGACCTGGCCAGCGCCCACTCCGTCATCGCTCGCCGTCATCTTGAACTGCGAAGAAAGATCGAGGTAGTTGTTCGTGCGATTGGAGAACGAGTACGAAACGGAATCCGCCCAAGCCACCGGCGCGATCAGGATCGTGCCTAGACCGGCGCAGAGCAGGCGCATTGCTGAAGGGGTCATCACCATCTGTCTCTCCTCGACTTCGGTCCCGGTCGCGAGCGGCCGCCCCGCCACCAGGGAGGATTAACCGGTCGCCGCCGGAGGTAAAGAATACTTCATCTCCCCGACATACGCAAGCATTCAAACGCCAATTACGAAAAAATCGCCAGATTTTGTCCGGCGCGTGGGGAGCCGCGCCCGGGGCCACGCCTCCGCGTGAATGCAGGCATGGCCAGTTCGTCCGATAACGTCCGCCGCGGGTGAAACGTGCGAACCACCAAAGCGCCGCCAGAGCGGTCTCTGTTCGATGCGACTGGCCAACCGTGCGGCGAGTAGTTACCTCACGCGTCGGCCAATGGCATGATGTGCCGGCGCTATTCAGCGAACCGTGTGTGCCCGCGTGCGTAAAATGGATGTTGACATCTGCATTAATGACGCTCCCGCCCAACGGCTTATGGCTGCACGTTCGCCGCCGCGCCTCCCGTGTCCTGCACGTGGTGCAGCCACCTGTACCTGGAGAGACTCAATGAAAGCCCCTTGCCTGATTCTGTTGGTTGTGTCGCTTTGCACCTCCTCTGCCTTCGCCCAGACCCCGCTCTACGACCAGCCGCTGTTCAACACCGGCGGCACGCTGCGCCCGAGCCAGTTGTGGCAGGACCCCAACGGCAATGACTCGGATCTCGATGCCATCGCGTGGGAAGACTTCACACTGCCTGCCGACGCGACCATCACCCGGGTGCACTGGATCGGCGAGGCGGCGCCAGTGCACGGATTTCGCATCGGGTTCTGGAACCAGGACCCGAACACGACTTCGATCCAGCCGGATATCTTTACCGGCCCGTTTGATGAGCATGACTACCCGAGCGTGACGCAGACGGCGATCGGCAACGGGCTGTATTCGCTCGAAGTGCAGATCGCTCTGCCGCAATCCTTGCTCGCCGCGACGCGATATTTTGTCTCGATCATCGGCCTGACGCCGCAGCCCTATCTGCAGTGGAAATGGGCGCAGGGGATCGGCCCGGGGACGGGTACGTTCTACTGGCAGCGCGCCGACGGCGGCCGCTACACGCGCCTGGGCGATGAGCGCGCGGTCACGCTGCTGGGCCTGAGCCACGTCCCCACACTATCCGTCTCACCTGACCCGCTCGTCGCCGGCCAGAATGGCACGTTCACCGTGGACTTCATGACGCCTGCGACGCGCACGTATCTCATCTACAGCCTGCGCGGCGTGGGGAGCACGTATGTGGGCCAACTCAATGTCACGCTCGATCTCGCCCAGCCGCAACAGGCCGGGACGTTTAAGACGACCAACAGCAACGGCCACGCCGTGTGGGCGCTACCCATCCCGCCCGGCGGGCGCGGCCACAACATCTGGTTCCAGGCAGCGCAGTACGGCATGACGACCAACGTCGTCGCGACGCGGATGCAGTGAATCACCTGTTTCGTCAGGGAGCGCTTTCGCGAGTTGCGTAGCGCGCCTTTGTCGGCGTACCGCATTCGGGACAGATGCCGGTCGTGTTGCCGCGCAAGTTGTAGCGGCAGACACGGCAGCGACCGCGCATGGGTTTGCCTCAACTCTCAGGGTCTGTTGCTCACTCGCAGATCCGCGATCACCGCGCGATGATCCGATCCGACGTCTGGGCCGACTCGCCGCGATGTCGCGTGAACGGCGCTGCTCACCAGCACGTGGTCGATCGGGATGCGCATGAGCCAGTTTGACGCGGGCCAGGTGCGCTGGAGGCCGTGGCCGCGCGAGGTGTTGTGGAGGTGGCCGTTTCGGAGCAGATCGGCGAAGGCAGGCGACCAGGGTGTGATGTTCAGATCGCCTGCGACGATGGTCGGAAGATCGCTGCGCGCGGCTTCCGCGGCGATGAGACCGAGTTGTTCGTTGCGCAGCGCCAGGTAACGCGAACTGACCGGCGGCAGCGGGTGCGTGCCGATGAAACGCAGCTCGCCGCCGGGCGCGTTGATCCGCGCGATGAGCGTCGGGACGGCCGTCTCGGTCATCGGCTCGATGCGCGGCTCGAGCAGTTCAAACCGGCTCCACAGCGCGATGCCGAAGTTGTCGCTCCGCGGACTTGAAATGTGATAGGGATATGACGCGTCGAGCGGCCGCATCTGCACCATCCAGCGTGCATTGACTTCGAGCAGCAGCACCACATCGGGCTGCTCGGCCTCGACGAGCGAGAGCACCTGCGCGAACTGATCATTGGCCGTGTTGACGTTTTGGCTCAGTACTCGCAACGATGGTCTCGATTCGACCGCCGCGAGCGCTGCGTAGCGTGCAGGCATGACATAGGGCCAGACGGCGACCACATCCATCATGCCCACGGCGGCAGTGAGAATCGCCAGGCGCCGCGAGCGCAGCGCGAGCAGAGTCGCAGCGCCCGCGAGCAGCAAAAGCGCATACTGCACGCGAAAGTGGGACATGAGTTCGAAGATGAGCCCATGCCGGCCGAGATGTCCGAGCAGGCTCGCGGCAACGACGCCGAGCCCGGCCAGGTGCACGCACACGAGGAGCGCCGTCCGTGCGGTGCTGCGGATCTTTGGATGATCCGGGGTGGTCTCGGTGGTCACGAGGCTCCCTTCGCGTGCGGTGCGCCGCACTCCGGACAGCGCGAGTCGCCTGCAATGCCGCGGCGGTCGTAGCCGCAATTGATGCAGAGTCCGCGGCGCGACCGGCGCCGGGTGCGCGTGCGACGATGCAGGCGCACCGGCCCAAAGGTGAGCAGCCAACAGCAGGCAGCAAAGAAGGCGGTGTTCGTGATCAGGCCGGGCCAGTTGATGCGCGTCGGAATCTCCTGCCGCCAGCCTTCGGGGAGCCAGTCCTTCTTCACCTGCATGATCCCGGTGGAATCGAGCGTGCGAAAGGTTGGTGATTTTGGAAATGAACTGAAGCCGATCTCGGCGACTTCGAGCCTTCGAATCGCGAAACATAGCAGCGGCCAGCCAGTGTAATGCTCCATCGACTGGAGATCGCGCTGCGGATACTGCTTGCGCAGCGCATCGAGCGGATCGCCGCGGTGGTGGAGCGACATGCTCGGAAGCAACTGGAGCAGGCGTGCCTCAGGAGTGTCTTCCGGAAGAAAAGAGAGGTCAAGGCCGGGCCACGGATTGGATTCGTAGTATTCCGTGACGCGCACCTCGCCGCGGCGTATGTACGCCCGCGCCTCGTGTCGGAATGATTCGCCGTAGACGCGCGACCAGACGACCGGTTTCGCCTGCGGCTGAAACATGAACTGCGGCGCCGGCACCTCCGGCCGTGCGGCGAGCCACCACGCCACGCCGACGTTGACGACCGCGCCGATCACGAGGTAGACGAGAATGGGCAGGATGAATCGCCGCATCGCCGCTCAAGCGTAGCCGCTGCCGCCGTCCGCCTGCGCACCGGGCAGGTCACCGTGGTACTCCCCCGCTACGCTCATGCGATGGTCAGGCAGCCGAAAACCCGGATGCGCCGCGTGCGGAACGCCGTCATCCGCTGGTCGATTCTGCTGCCGCTCATTGCGTTCTTTCTCTGGAGCACGGGCTGCATGGAGCGGATGTTCTATTACCCGCAGGTCGGACTGACGCCGGTCACCGAGGCGCCGCCTGGGAGCGAAGCGGTGGAGTTTGCTTCGGCCGACCGCACCCGCCTCTTCGGCTGGTTCATCCCGGCGCGCGGCGCGACGACGGCCGAGCAGCGGCGGCAGCACGCAACGATTCTGCACGTGCACGGCAATGCCGGCAACATCCTCAGCCACGCCTATTTCACCGAACACCTGCCGCGCGCGGCCTTCAACGTCTTTCTCTTCGACTTCCGAGGTTATGGCCAGAGCGAGGGAGCGGCGCAGCATCGTGACGATCTCATTGCCGACACGAACGCCGCGCTCGATGCGCTGCTGTCGCGCGATGATGTCGATCCGGCGCGGATCGGGATGTACGGCCAGTCGCTCGGCGGGGCGATCGGCCCGAACGTCATGGCGCAGCGAAGCGAGATCCGCTGCGCGGTGTTCGAGTCGCCGTTCTCGAGTTGGCGCGACGCCGCAGCGAGCGCGGTGGGAGGCGATCCGCCGTTTTTCGGCGCCGCATGGCTGGCGGCCATCTGCATTCCCGATCATGCGCGACCTGTGGACGCCATCGCGCACATCGACCGACCGATGCTGCTGCTCCATGGCGATGCGGATGTCGTCGTGCCGGCCAGCCACAGCCGCCGGTTGCAGGCTGCGTCAGCGGGCCACGCAGAACTCATCATCCTGCCCGGCGGCGGGCACAACACCTTGCGCGAAAGCCACCCGCAGATCGACCAGATGATGGTCGACTTCTTCAGCGCGCATCTCGGCGCCGAGCGGTAGTCGTCAGGCCGGGCCGAGTGCGTTCAGTTTGATCGAGGCACGGCGCCGTTGCCGGTGCGCTCGATGCTGACCTGCACGGTTTCTTCATCGGACGCGCACATCGTGCCGCGTTCGTCTTCGAGAAGATCGGCGAGCGTGTAGGAGTGCAACTGCTCGTGCAGCACTTCGATGGCGCGATCGATGCTCGCGTGCAGCGCGCACAGTCGGCCTTCGTGTTCGACGCGGCCCAGCGGGCAGCGGTTGATGCGATCGAGCGGATCGATGACGCGCACCAGATCGAGCAGCGTGGTCCTCGTCGGGTCGCAGGCGAGACGGAACCCGCCCCCGCGGCCGCGCTGGGCCCGAACAAACTTCGCCCGGCCGAGTTGCTGGAGGATCTTCACGGCGTAGTCGGGCGAGACATCGGTGCGCCGTGAGAGCTGTTCGCTGGTCAGAGGCCGGCCTTCAGCTTCGGCCAGGGCGATCATCATGCGCAGGGCGTATTCAGCGGTGGTGGAAAGCATGTCCGGCCCCCGAGGGTAGGAAGTCATGTGAGTATACCGGCGAAATCGGACAAATGAATCTGCTTTATCCCACTTCCCCCGCTTTGGCAGCCACTTCGGGGATTCTGCCCCCAATCCCGCTGGCGGGCCGGGGTGAGCCCTCAATTGCCGCTGGAGCCGACCCTGAATTGAGTCGTTGGGTGCGCTGACCAACTACGCTTGCCAACCGGGTCGGCTGAAATGCCGCCGCCCTCTGGAGACGCCTTGGCCACCGACGTTCGACTCAAAGTGCTTCCCCGCGTCGAGCAGCGCGGCCACCGCTACGTCTGGCTTCGCTATCTCACGCAGGCCATCACCATCGGCATCCTGTTCGTCATCCCTCTCTCAGGCCTGGCTCGGGTCGATCTGTACAGCGGCCAGCACCGGATGCTCTACCAGGAAGCGACCTTCAAAGAGGGGCTCGCGGCGGTCATCCTCGGGATCGCCGCGCTGTACATCGTTACGTTTCTGATCAATTTCGCCTGCGGGCGGATGTTCTGCGGCTGGGGCTGCCCGGTGGGCTTTCTCAATCGCCTCGCCGACGTGGCAAACCTCAAGCCTGACAAGCGTTACGCGCGCTGGAGGCGCTGGCGCGATCTGGCCGGGCCGCTGGGCCACAGCGCTCTGCTCGTGGTCTCGTGCATGCTGTGGTGGACCAGCCCTGCTGCGTTCGTGGCGTTCGATTCGCCCGAGGCGCTGGCGTGGGTGTGGGGACTTTCGCTGGGCGCGATCGCGGCGCTGGCTTCGCTGGGCTGGTGGTGGCGCTGGGGCTTTTGCATGCGAGCCTGCCCCATCGGGCTCTACTACTCGTTCATTGCACCGAGCAAGGAGTTTGGCATCTACTTCCGCGAGGCGACCAGCGATGGCCAGAAGGACGCCTGCCTGCACTGCAACGCGTGCATCAAGGTCTGCCCCGTTGATCTCAACCCAATGGACCTGGCCCAGCCGATTGCAGCGCGCGGCGGCGTGAGCGTCGCCGATGCACCGGCCAACAACCACTGCCTCAAGTGCGGCGACTGCATCCAGGCGTGCGAAATGATGATCGACCTCGCCGCAGCCCGGCGCGGCATCACCGAAGTTCCGCTGCAGTTCGGCTTCTACAAGGGCGAACAGCGAATCGGGCGGGTCGCGCCTGTCGTGCGGGACACCGCCGATGCGAGTTCACCGCGTGATGCTTGATCTTCGCCGCTGAAGTGCAGAGTATTGGCGGCGGCCCATCCTGTTCGGAGCGCCGCCGGCGCGATCCGTTCACCGGCAACTCACGGATGATTTTTACCAGTTTCGCCTACGTGTACTTCCTGGCGTTCGTCGTGGCCGGATACTGGCTGCTTCGGCGAAGGATGTGGCAGAACATGCTGCTCCTGATCGCCAGTTATGTCTTCTACGGCTACGTGCACCCCTGGTTCTGCTACCTGATCGCAGGCTCGACCGTTCTTGACTACCTGTGCGGGCTGGGCATGCAGCGTTTCCCGGCGCAGCGCAAGTGGCTCCTGTTGGCGAGTCTCGTGGGTAACCTGGGAATGCTGGGCGTCTTCAAGTATTTCGACTTCTTCGCAGACAACTTCGCCCTTGCCGTGCACGCTCTTGGATTCCAGATGGACCCCATCGCCGTGCGGCTGTTCCTGCCCGTCGGCATTTCGTTCTATACCTTCCAGACGCTCAGTTACACGATCGACATCTATCGCGGCGAGATGGAGCCGCGCCGCAATTTCATCGACTTCGCTCTGTTCGTGTCGTTCTTTCCACAACTGGTCGCCGGACCGATCGAGCGAGCCACGCACTTTCTACCGCAGATCGAAAGCGAGCGCAAGTGGTATGCCGACGTCTTCATCTCCGGCTGGCCGCTGATCATTCGCGGCTACCTCAAGAAGCTCGTCATTGCTGACAACGTATCGGTCTATGCAGACAAGGTGTACATGCTCGATCATCCCACGGCCCTGCTGCTGGCTGCGGGTACACTGGCTTTTGCCGTGCAGATCCTCGCAGACTTCTCGGCGTACACGGATATTGCGCGCGGATCGGCGCGACTGCTTGGCTTTGAACTCATGGAGAACTTCGATTCGCCGTACCTGGCCGTCTCACCATCGGACTTCTGGCGGCGGTGGCACATCTCCTTCTCCACGTGGATTCGCGACTACATCTACATTCCTCTGGGCGGCTCGCGGGTGAAGACTGCGACAGCCGGCGCGGTGATCGTGCTGATATCGATGGGCCTGAGCGGCCTGTGGCACGGCGCCGCATGGCACTTCGTGGCCTGGGGCATTTACCACGCCATCCTGCTCATCGTCTATCGACAGTTCGGCTTCTCCGGCCGGTGGAAACCAGCGACGCGCCTGGGGCTCCTGGTCTCCTGGGCGCTGATGTTCTTTCTTACCCTCACCGGATGGGCCATCTTCCGGACGTCCAGCATGAGCTGGCTCGCCGCTGCGGCGACGGACATGTCAATGGGAATCTCCGGAGATTCACTCGTTGCCGCTTTGGCGATAACGGCGCTCGTCGGACTCTATTCTTCGCCGCTGATCGTCTCTCTCATCCTGTCCCGCCGAAAGGAAAAGTCGGGGCCGGTGTCGGCGGTGGCATATGCGTTGGCGATCTGCATCATCGTGCTCTTCGCGCAGGAGAGCGGACAGGATTTCATCTACTTCCAGTTCTGAGAACGAGACGTGCGACACCCCATCCTCAGTCTGATGCTCTTT
This sequence comes from Phycisphaerales bacterium, assembly GCA_020852515.1. Lineage (NCBI taxonomy): Bacteria > Pseudomonadati > Planctomycetota > Phycisphaerae > Phycisphaerales > Phycisphaerales bacterium. The sequence goes on along the minus strand of JADZAS010000025.1, from coordinate 161,113 downwards.
GCAGCGACGATCGGGATCGTCACGCGATATGTGCATCTGCCGGCTCCACCGATCAGCGAGCGAGCCGTACGCGACGCCCAGCTCAGACGCGAAACGCTTGAGTTGGAACGGCCCCAGGTCGTGCTGCTGGGGAATTCGATGCTCGGACACGGAGTCAACGTCATCCACTTCGCGATGCGCACTGGTCTCCCGATCGTGAAGATTTGGGATGGCGGCGTGATGTCCGCCTGGAACTACATGACGCTCAAGAACCTGATCATCCCAAGTCCGGGTAAGCCGGAACTGGTCATCGTGTTCTTCACCGATCACTACATCACCGAACCGACGTTTCGCGTGGACGGAGTGTACCGACCCTGCATCGACGTCCTGCGCCATACCACCGAGCCGGTGCTCGATCGGCTCGCATACGGACAGAACCGCGATCCGCTCGACTACCTGGTCAGCGAGCACTGGTCGCTTCCGCGGCAGCGGCCAATCGTCAAGCCGCTGGTCGAGAACTGGGTCAAGAGACAGGTGGGCGATGCGCTCGACCTGGAAGGGACCGACGCGGTCAACGCAGCGATCGCACGCACCTTTGCCGATCACAACCTCAACAAGGAACTCTTCGGCCAGGCGCAACTCAAAGCGATGGGAACGAAGTCCAGCGACCGCAAAGCTTTCTCGGCTCTGGTCGAACTCTCGTTCCTGCCCGCCGAACTCGAGATCGCTCGCAATGCCGATATCCGTCTAGTGTACGTCCGCATCAAGCGCGTGCTGGACGCGGAGGCGCAGGAGGCCGGAGAGCCTTCGCACGACAGCCCTTACCTGACGCAATACATGACCGACCTGCGGAGCTACCTCGAATCACAGGGCGCCGGCTTCCTCGACTTCAGTACAGATCTTGAACTCAAGGTGGAACACTTCGCGGACGGTGATCACCTGGGCTTTGAGGGTCGGCTGATCTTCACCCGACTCCTTGCCGAGCGCTTGCGAGGCCAGCTCCCCTCCCCGAAATCGTCGCGCACTCCATTCGCAGAACTGCGAGATCTCGAGCAACCTGTTGTGCTTAAAGGCCCCTTTCAGGCCAAGCCGCCGTTCGCATGGATGGCTCCCGCGTCGGAATTCAAGGATTACGCAAACGGGCCTGGAGACCCATACCGATCGATTCTCGAGGTCTTCGAAGACGGTGTGCCTCTCGGACCCTCCGTCGCCCGCACCTCCGAGGTTGCTGACAACGGTGCCGGCCGATTCACGCACTGGCAGAACTCCATTTACTTCTCGTCTTCAGACGGCACCGACCCGAATACGAACGGCCGCACCTACACGATCCGGTTCCGCATTCCCCGCTGATGGCTCCAGCTCCGCTGTGTGCAAACCCCGAACCAGGCGCCATGCAAAACAGGGAAATCAACCCGGGGTGGATCGCTTGAATCGAGGCGATAGATCGACAATCATCGCACATCTGCGAGGCTGGTAGACCAATCCACAGCACACGCTCAACCGATGCCGCACCGGAGGCTGCCGTTCATGAATGAACGCGACGACCTGCTCCGCGAACTTGACTTTCACGTGGCTCAAGCGCATCGCCTGCGCGATCAGATCGACAGCGCTGTCGCGCACGACTGGAGGCCGAGCGGGTTCTACACGCTGTACCACATCATGGCGGGCATCACAATCGGCGGCGTTTCAGCCGCCGTCAGCCTGCTGTGGAACGTGCTCGGCGCCACGCTCATGCTGCCCGACAAGCATCCGCTGCGCATCATCCAGGTGTATCTCACGTTCGGCATGGGCGAAGAGGCGCTGGACCTGGAGCCCGGACCAAACCGCGGGCTGTTGCTCTTTGCCGGCTCAGTCCTCTACCTCGCGACCGGCGCTCTCTTTGGCATCCTGCTTCAGTTTATTCTGCAGGGCTTCTTCAGCCGCACCGGCGCGATGGTGCGGGCGCTGATCTGCGCCGCGTTCGGCGCGGGGCTGTGGGCGCTGAACTTCCTGGTGCTCCTGCCGTGGATTCAGCCGGCCGCGTTCGGCGGCAACTGGATCGCGGACGAGACGCCGTGGTACGTCGGGTTGTCAACCCATCTCGTGTTCTCGATGTCTTACTTCCTCTTCTCATCGTGGGGCCGCTTCGATCGGGCCCGCGTGCTGGCGCCGTGGGTGGATCCGGCGCGCCGCGGACAAGCTGAGGAAGAGTGATGGACCGCCCGGCGCCGACCTTCAATGCCCGCTCAATCCGGATGCAGATCATGACCAAACCGTTGGCTTTGCTGAGTGTTTGCTCGCTTGCGTGTGCGGCGATCATCGGTTGCTCGCGCGACACGCGACCGACCGAGACGATCGCCACCATGGACGAATTGCCCTCGGAGATTCGAGATGCCGTGCTCGAGTCGCCGGACCTCAAGCTGGGATTCGCCGTTTATTCGCGCAACTGCGTGGGTTGCCACGGCATCAAGGGTGACGGCGCCGGCCCGGCCGCCGACCGGCTGACCATCGCGCCGCGCAATTTCACCACCGGGGTGTTCAAGTTCCGCTCGACTCCCAACGGGCAATTGCCCCTCGACGAAGACCTGCACCGCACGATCAAGCTGGGGCTCAAGGGCAGCTCGATGCCCGCATTCGAATTCATGCCCGAGCGCGAGCGCAGCGCGGTTATCGCCTTCATCAAACTTTACTCGCCGAAGTGGAAGACGGAGATTCAGAATCGCCAGCGCGTCATTCTGCCCAGCGCCGCCCCGGACAACCTGCTGACGGAAGAGCGCGTTTGGCGCGGCCGCTATGCGTACGTCGGCATGGGCTGTCAGCACTGCCACGGTATGACCGGGCGCGGCGATGGGGCCAGCGCGTTCGCCCTGCGCGACGACTGGAACAACCCGGTGCGTCCGTACAACTACCACCGCGGCGCGCCCAAGGGCGGCGCCACGCCCATGGACATCTACCGCACCTTTCGCACGGGCGTGACGCCGATGCCCAATTACCAATCGAGCACGCTGGGCCTGGTGACTCGCGACCTCAAGCCGGCCGTGTTCGGTTCGCTCGTGCCCGAAGAGCAGGCGCTCATCGCGCCCTATGTCGATTCACTGCCGACCCAGGCGGAAGTCGAGCAGTGGTCGATGACCGCGCCCGAACGCTACGAGCAATACAGCGACGAACGCGCGTGGGATCTGGTGGCATACACGCTCTGGCTGCGCGAACAGAGCAAGCCGGTCGGTGAGCACAGCGCAGCGATCTGGCCGGAGCGCCGACGCGCCGACGCCGAAGAGTCCGCGGCACAGCCGCCGGCCGACGGCGGAACGGAAACTGCACCCGCACAAGAAACGACGACACCGGACAAGAGCGGTTCGAACGGCAACTGAACTGCCGGCATCCATGCATCTTTCTCGACGGAATACAGCCGCATGACCCAGACAGCGACAACTCCACTCATCCGACCCACCGTCGTCACCAGTCGCGGCGAGACGCGCGTTCTGGTTGACACGACTTCGGCCAAACTCCACTTCATTGCAGCGGTCGCGTGGATCGGCGTGGGCATCGTCGCCGGCCTGCTCTACTCGTTCGTTTTCCTGCGGCTCTACCCGCACGAAGGCATCGAGGTGCTCAGTGCCGGTCGCATCCGGATGATGCACACGAACCTCATGGCGTACGGCTTTCTGACCAACGCGTTCATCGGCATGCTGCACTGGGTCGTGCCGCGCCTCACTGGTGAACCCGTCCTCAGCCACGCGCTGTCCAAGCTCATCTGGATCGCGTGGAACGCCATCGTGGCGGCCGCCATGTGGGGGATTCTCACCGGCCAAGCGCAGGCGATCGAATGGGGCGAAACGCCCTTCTGGTCTGATCATCTCGTCGTCGTCGGCGTCGCGCTGGTCGTCATCAACTTCACGTGGTCGATTATCCGCTCGCGCGAGAAGTCGATGTACGTGACGCTGTGGTACTTCACGGCCGCGTTCGTCTGGACGCCGCTGGTCTACATTATGGGCAACTACCTGCCCCAGACGCTCGTGCCCGGCACGGGCGGCGCGGCGCTCGTGGGGCTGTACATCCATGACCTGGTCGGCCTGTTCGTCACGCCGATGGGCTGGGGACTCATGTACTTCTTCGTCCCCGTGATCTCCCGCAAGCCGATTTACTCGCACGCGATCAGCCTGGTCGGCTTCTGGGGTCTGGCGTTCTTCTATCCGCTCAACGGCGTGCACCACTTCCTCTGGTCGCCGATTCCGATGTTCGCGCAGTACGGCGCGGTGATCTCGACCATCGCCGTCGAGATCGTCGTCACCACGGTCGTGATCAACTTCGTCCTGACGATGCGCGGCGAGTGGTATCGCCTGAGAGAGTCGATCGCGCTGCGCTGGTTCATGGTCGGCATGACGTGCTACTTCATCACCTGCTTCCAGTGCGCGTTCCAGACGACGCTCACGATGCAAAAGGTCATTCACTTCACCGACTGGGTTGTCGGCCATTCGCACCTGGTCATGTTCGGCGTCTTCTCATTCTGGATAGCCGGCGTCATCGAGCACCTCTGGCCCAAACTCACCGGCCGCGAGTGGTGGTCGCGCCGCCTCAACCTCTGGCACTTCTGGCTCTGGACGCTGGGCGTCGCGCTCATGTTCACCGATCTCACCATCATCGGCGTGGTGCAGGGGCTGCTCTGGGACAGCCTGCGGCCGTGGGAGGAGTCGATCCGCTACTCCGAAATCGGCTGGTTCTTCCGCATGATCTCAGGCTGGATGATCCTCGTCGGCTTTGTCTGCCTCGCGGTGAACATGCTCATGTCGTTTGTCTCCCGGCAGGATCACGTGGACACCGTGTACGCCGGGCAATTCCCCGAGGCCGCCCCAACGGGAGTGAATGGCTAAATGGAACGATTCAATTTCATTTTCATCGTTGCAGGCATTCTGTTCTTCACGCTCGCGTTCGTCATCATGGGCGCCCTGCCGCTGGCGCAGTACCAGGGCATCGACGTGGTCAGCATGGATCAGATCGCCACGAACATCCCCTACCAGTTCGATGAACTCGCCCGCGACTATCCCGAAGCGTTCGAAAAGGCCTTCGGCACGACGGAGCCGACCGCGGAAGCGTTCAAGGAGGCGCTCGAGGCCGGCAGGCAGGCCTACATCGCCGAAGCCTGCTGGCACTGCCACACGCAGCAGATTCGCCGCATCGATCCAAACGACGGGACCGAAGTCGGTCACGACGTGAGTCGCTGGGCCCCCGACACGCGCCTGGAATCTGAAGCCGACGAGTACCACAACGCGATGAACTATCCGCACCTGTTCGGCACCCGCCGCGTCGGGCCGGACCTCATTCGCAGTTCAGGGCGGCACAGCAACGACTGGCATCTCGCGCACCTGTGGAACCCGCGCGAAACCTCCCCGTACTCGGTCATGCCGCCTTACACCTGGTTCTTTGATGACGATCAGGGCAAGGTGCCCAACGCGCGCGGCCTGGGAATGGTGACCTATCTGCAGTGGCTTGGATCGTGGCACACCCAGTTTGCACCAAGTGAATACGAAGACCTGCCCCGGATTCACTTCGACGAATCCTGGTACCCACCCTACGTGCCGCCGGAAGTGCAGCCGGGCGAAGATGGCGATCCCTACGCCGAAGAAGATCCCTACGGCAGCAGTGAAGAGGACTATTGATGCGCACCGAACACCCTGAAAATCCGCCGACCTCCCGCGCCGCGCCCCGAGCGAGACAGAAGAACCCGCTTTGGGTGTGGATCTTTGTCTGGTCCATTATCGTGCTGGCCGGGGGAGGCTTCATCTTCAAACTCATCGAGTTCACGCTCGCATGGTCGCACGGAGGCGCCGCCGCGTTTGCGATCGTACCGGTGGTTTCGTACCTGGCCGTCGCAGCAGGGTTCCTGTGCGTCTTCGCCTGGTCGTTCAACCGCGGCGAGTACCGAGACGTCGAACGAGCCAAATATCGCATGCTTGAACTGCAGGATGAAATCGATGCGCGAGGAGGTCGCCAGTGAGAGTGTTCCGTCGTCACCTGGCGCATACCTACGAGGGATATCACTTCCCGTGGTTTCTCACGTTGATGTGGATCACGTTCTTCACGGCTGCGATCATCTACCTCGTGCGCTTCCTGCTGCTCAGCGGGCCGGACTGAGCGAGGACGATGGGGCGAACTTCAGAAGATGAGTTTACCGCCTGAAAGCTCGTTGCACGTGCCCGGAGAGTGTGCATGCGCGCACTGCGGCCTGCCCGTAGCGCCTTCGCTGCTGCCGCGGCGAGGGTCCGCCGCCGGCGCCGATGAACCGCTGTTCTGCTGCAGCGGATGCCGCTTCGTCCACGCGCTGCTGGCCAGCCGCGAGGCCGATCAGTCCGTCAGTTCAGCCATGCTGCGCATCGGGCTGGGCATCTTCTTTGGCATGAATCTCATGGTCTTCTCGTTCTGCTTTTACGGCGCCGACGCGCTCGCCGGGGCCGCGACATCGACGCGCGCCGATGCGGCACTCGAAGGCCTGTTTCGCTGGCTTTTGCTGCTGCTTGGGTCGGGCGTCATGCTCACGCTGTGGATACCCATAGCGCGCGGCGCCTGGGAAGACCTCCGCCGCGGCAGGCTTCAGGCGGCGCTGCTCATCGCCGGCGGCGCCCTTGCCGCGTACGTCGTCAGCGCTGCATCCGTCCTGCGCGGGGCCGGGCCGCTCTATTTCGACTCCGCCTCGATGATTCTTCTGCTCGTCACCATCGGCCAGTACCTCGAAGCGAAGATGAAGACCGCCGCCGTGCGCAGCGCCGAGGGAAGGCTGCTCAATGTTCCCGATGAAGTCACCATCGAAACTCCCGCCGGAGACCAGACCATCCGCGTCGCCAACGTTCGACCTGGCCAGATCGCGCGCATCGCAGCCGGGCAGGCGATTGCCGTCGACGGGGAAATCGAACGCGGGCACGCGACGATCGACGCGTCGCTGCTGACGGGGGAATCGGAACCTCAGCGCGGCGGTCCGGGCGCCGCAGTGTTTGCCGGCTCGCTGGTGCTCGATGGCCTCATCTGGGTGCGCGCCACTTCGGGCGCCTCCCAGCGCCGCATCGAGACGATCATTCGCCAGCTCCACGACCTTCAGCGCGAGCCGGCTGCAGTTCAGCGCCTTGCCGACCGCGTCGCCTCGCTGTTCATCCCGGCAACCATCGTGCTGGCGCTGGGGGTGCTGACTTTCCAGTGGGTGCGCCATGGCGATCCCGTCGAGGGCGTGATGCGGGGCCTGGCCGTCGCGCTCATCGCCTGCCCATGCGCGCTGGGGCTCACTGCTCCGCTGGTGATTTCCGCAGTCGCATCACACCTGGCGCGCCATGGCGTGGTCGTGCGCAGCGCCCGCGCGCTCGAACTCGCCGCCACCGTCCGCCACATCTTCTTTGACAAGACCGGCACGCTGACCACCGGCGATTTCCGTGTGCAGCGCACGATCCGCCTCGACCCGGCGGTGGAGCCGATCCTGATCGCCGCGGCGCTTGAGCGAGCCTCCAGGCATCCGATTGCGCGCGCCTGGTCCGAGTGCGACTGCGCTTCGCTGCCAGACGTCGCGCAACTCGAACCGATCAGCGGCGTGGGCGTGCGCGGCATCATCGGCGGCCGGCGCTGGTTCATCGGCCGCATCGGGGCGAACGGTTCGGCTGCTGGATCTGCATGCATCGAGCCTCCCCCCGAACTCGACGGCCTTCTGCCCGTCGCGCTCATGCGCGATGATGAACTCGTCGCGTGGTTCGGGCTTGCCGAGTCGATTCGATCCGAGTCCGCCGCCGTGCTGAATGAACTGCATGCGATGCACGTTCAAGCCGAAGTGCTCACGGGAGATTCGCCGGTCCGCGCAGGCCAACTCGCCGAGGCTCTCGCCTTGCCGGTGCACAGTCTGCAGACGCCCGAATCCAAGCGAGAGGCAATCCGTCAGCGCCGCATTGAAGCTCGCGGGCCGGTCGCGTTTGCCGGGGACGGCATCAACGATGCACTCGCTCTGGCCGAGGCCGACTTGGGCATCACCGTCGCGGGGGGCAGCGACCTGGCCCACGCTTCAGGGCAGGTCAGCCTGCTGGAGGGCGATCTGCACCGGCTGACGCTGCTGCTGCGCGCCGGCCGTGTCGCCCGGCGCCGCATCGCGATGGCGCTGTGCTGGTCATTCGCTTACAACACCGTCGGATTGACGCTGGCCGCGCTGGGGATGCTCACCCCGGCGTTTGCCGCCATCGCCATGGTGCTCTCGAGCGCGATCACGATCATCATCGCGTCCCGAACCGTCACACTTCGATCCAATCCCGCTGTCGCCGAGCCTCGCACATGGCGGGGTCCTGCGCTTGGCGCGACAGGCGACCCCAGCGCGCCTCTGAAAGTCCCGAAGGTGCACCCGGCATGACGCTCGCACTCACCTGGCTCGGGTTCTTTATTGCGGGGCTCGCGGGCAGCCTGCACTGCATCGGCATGTGCGGCCCGATTCTCACCGCGATCGCCGGAGTCCAGCGGCCCGCCGAGATCACCGTGAACGGGGTAAGCATCTCACAAACAACGCGGCGTGCGGCGGGCGAGCTGCTCTGGTACCACGCCGGCCGCGTGAGCACCTATGCGCTGCTCGGCGCGGTCGCCGGCGCACTCGGCGCCGGGCTGCGCGAGGCCCTGTGGCTCGGTCAGATCCAGAACTGGCTTGGAGTCGGTGCCGGCGTGCTTGCCATCGTCGTTGGCATCGCGCTGCTCTTCAAGCCTGTAACGAGTTGCGCCGGCGTGTTTGAATCGGGCGCCCCGAGTCGCTCTCTCTCGGCGATCACCGCGCTGCTGCGCGGCCTGGCGCAGCAGAGTTCTCCTACCGCACGATTCCTGCTCGGCGCCGTCATGGGGTTCATTCCGTGCGGTCTCGTGTACGTGATGCTCGCCGCCGTCAGCGCGACGGGTGATCCGCTCGCCGCGGCGCTGGGCATGATCGCATTCGGCCTGGGCACAGTGCCGGCGCTGACCGGTGTGGTGCTGGCCGTGCGCCTGATTCCGATCCGGTGGCGCCGGCACGGCCACCAGGCTGGCATGCTCATGGCGGTCGTCGTCGGCTCAGTCTTCCTCTGGCGATCGTGGCCGACCGCGGCGCGTGCCGAAGCGCCGCTCAGCGAGGCCGCATGCCCGCTCTGCAGTGATGCGCCAGCGGGTGTCGAAGCGTCCGATCAACGTTGACGCAGCGTGCATCAGCTCAGCGGCTCGCGCCCCGACTCATCCCCGCAACGAGTTGCGAACACTGACAGCCTTGCGCGGAAATTTTTGCCACTTGCAGAGATGATCAGGGCCGCTTCCCTGATTGCTCGCGCATCGCATTCGTTTTTATTGACCACCATTGAAAAATGAGTTACTTTGTGCTCAGTCCCACACGACGGTGCACGCCTCAGGCGCCGCGCGATGACGACAGACCCATTTCTACAAAAGGAGTTGACAATGGCGTCTCAGCGATACCTCTATGGCCTTTCCCTTCTCGGTCTCATGTTTGTCTCGGCGGCGACCTCGCCGGTGCTCGCGTTCCCGGATCTCGCCGTGGGCACGAACGGCGACTGCTTCTCCTGTCACACGAGCATCCAGACTGGACGCATGGAACTGCTCAACTTCGCCGGCACGGTCGATCCGGTCGAGATGCAGGGCGTCCCCGATCAGGGTTCGCTCAAGTTCTACTCCGTAGCGCCCGGCGGCAACGTCGGCATGACCATCCGAGCCATCAACGGCGCCAACCAGTACGCGTTTCAGATCACCGGTTTCGACGCGACCGATGTGACGCACGGCGGGACACTCGTGTACACCGACGACCCCGCCTGGCTCGCATATCGCGGCAGTTTCAAGACCTACTTCTGCCGCGCAGACGGTGGCCGCAACGGATACGACTGGGGCACCGGCGATCCGACCAGCGTCACCTACAACATCCAAGTCGATCAGTCGGCGACGCCCGGGTACTACCTGATGCGCTATGCGCTGGCCGGCAAGCAGAACGGCGAGTGGTATCAGGACGAACTCTTCTACCTCGAAGTCACGGGAAGCACCGGCCCGACGCTGACGGTGGACGCCACCTGCCCGTCGGGCGGAGCGATCGTCATCTCGTGGTCCGGAGCGACGCCCGGTGGCCAAGTCGGCCTCGTCTACGCCCGCACCACGGGCAACTTCGTGATCCCCAGCGGCAGCCCCTGTCCCGGCACCCGGCTCGGCCTCGGGCCGAATCAGCTGCAATTGGCGTTCCAGGGGCCGGCCGGCAATAACGGCAGCCGTACTCTCAACGCGAATGCGGGCCCTGGAGTCTGCGGAGGCTATTTCCAGCTCGTTGACGGCGGAACGTGCGCGACGAGCAACGTGGTCCAGGCGCAATAACCTCGCGTTCAAAGAGCCCGGCGACACGCCCAAGTGGCCGTCAGGGCGCCTGACATCCTGCGACGAAGCGCCGCGACGCCTCACTGGCGTCGCGGCTTTTTGCGCGGGGCACGCGCCACAGCGCCAGGCCGCCGGCGTGCGATGAGATACGAAACATCTGCGCTTTCTTCGCTGGTTTGTGCGAGTTTTTTCCGCCTGCGGCACATTCCTGGTGTACCCTAAACTGCCGGTGGATCGGGGGGGCCGTTCGAGCGGATGTGCGGCCGACGAGGCCGGTAATCCTGATGAGGAGAGAGAAATGAACCTTGCGCAACTGCGTATCGGACTGCTCACACTCTGCCTGGCTGTTCTCTCGGCGGCCGGCAGCGCCTGGGCCTACCCGGCGTTCGGCACCGGCGTGGATGGCAACTGCTACTTCTGCCACTCCACGATCGTCAACGACCGCATGGAACTGCTCGACTACACCGGGCTGGTCGATCCTGTTGAGCGCCAGGGCGTGCCCGACCAGGGCGAACTCAAGTACTACTCCGCGCCGGCTGGTGGCAGCGTGGGCATGAGCATGCGCGCCATCGACGGCACCGAGAACTACGCGTTCCAGATCATCGGCTTCGACGACGAGGAAGTGACACAGGGCGGCACGCTCGTCTATGACGACGACCCGGCCTGGCTCGTCTTCCGCGGCGCCAACTGGCCGACCTACTTCGTCCGCGCCGACGGCGAATACGACGGCTACGACTGGGGCACCAGCGACCCGACCCAGGTCACCTACGACATTCAGGTTGATGCCGCCACGCCGCCCGGATACTACCTGCTCCTGTTCGCGCTCGTGGGGCGCGATGTGCAGCGCGACGGCTGGTATCACAGTGAACTGTTCTACCTCGAGGTCACGCCAGGCGGCGGACCAAGCCTCACCGTGAACGCCACCTGCCCAGGAGGAGGTCCCATCATGATCTCCTGGACCGGCGCGACACCCAGCCGCACCGCGGCGTTGATCTACGCGCGCAACACGGGCAGCTTCCGCATCCCCAACGGTTACCCGTGCGCTGGGACGCAGCTGGGCCTCGGCTCGAACCAGATCCAGATCGCCTTCCAGGGCAACTCGGACAGCAACGGCGGTCGCACGCTCAATGCCAACGTCGGCTCGGGCGTGTGCGGCGGGTACTTCCAATTGCTCGACGTGGCATCGTGCACGACGAGCAACGTGGCGCGGGCAGAATAAGCGCCCAACGAACATGCCATTGCATCGGATCGCGGCGCCCGTGCGGGCGCCGCGATGCTTTTTCTTTGCCTCTAGAGCCTATCACCGAATGCTCGAATGCCCGTGTGCCCGGCGCATCGCCGCGACATACCCTTGCATTCACACCTGAACCATCAACATGGAGAGCACATCATGGCACTTAAGGTCGGCGATAAGGCCGTAGCGGTCAAACTCTCACCCGAACCCAAGCAGTGGATTGATCTCGGCGATGAGATCGGCAAGAACAAGATCGTCCTGCTCTTCTTCCCGCTCGCGTTCTCCGGCGTGTGCACCAAGGAACTCTGCACCATGCGCGACAACTGGAGCAAGTGGAGCGGGCTCAACGCCAAGATCTACGGCGTCAGCGTGGACAGCCCGTTCGTGAACAAGAAGTTTGCCGAGGAGAACAAGCTCCCGTTCGCCCTTCTCAGCGACTTCAACCGCGAAGCGGCAAAGGCGTACGGCGTGCTCATGGAAGATCTCATCGGCCTCAAGAACGTCGCGATGCGCAGCGCGTTCGTCATCGACCGCAACGGCAAGGTTGCGTACTCATGGGTCGCCGAGAACCCAGGCATCGAGCCGAACTACGACGAAGTGCAGAAGGCCGTGCAGACCGCGGCGTGAATCGCGCGGCGAAGTGGCCGCACCATCCGATTTCCAGCGAGCCCCGGCGCGCGGCCGGGGCTTTTCTTGCGCAATGATGGGGATCATGCTGCCCGGCGTGGTGTCCTCGGCGTCTCTCGTGCCGTTTCTGCTGCTCGGGGCGTGTCTCATCATCATGACGTGAGATATGCTTGTGCGTGAGTGAGCAGCCGCAATCGGCAAATCCTGGCGTGAAACCGGCGACGCTTGGCGAGCGAGCGTACTGCATCAAATGCGGCTATCGGCTCTCCGGGCTCCCCCAGGATGGCGCGTGTCCTGAGTGCGGTGAGGAATACGACCCGCTCTCGGTGGCGAAAGAGCCGGCGCCGATGACGCTGAACCTGGTGCTGCGCTTCGGCTGGCCGATGGCGCTTTACCTGCTCTTCACGGTCGTGCCAATGACGGGCGTGGGCGACGGCAACTTTGTCCTGCCGTTGTCTCTGATTCTCCTTGGCGCCTCGTTCCTGGCGTGCATCTTCAATGTCCCGATCCAGTTCAGGCTGCTCAACCGTCAGGACATCAACTTGGGCCCGCGCGCTGAGCAGAACCGCCGCCTGATGGTCACGCTTGGCGTGCTGTCGATCCTGTGGCCGTTCCTGGTGTTCGGCGGTTGTGTCTGGGTGGTGATGACGGGCGCATGAGCGTTTCGCTCTCCATTCTGAACGGCGCACAACCGATCAAGACCACGCGAAGCCGCTGCCCCGTGTGCCTGGCAGAGATCGACGCCAGTGTATTCGAGCGCGGCGGCGGTGTGTTCATGACCAAACGCTGCGAGATCCACGGCGATTTCGAAACACTCCTCGCCCGCGATGCGCGGTTCTACTACGACTCGCGCGGCGCGTGCGGCTCCGGCTGCGGATGCGCATCGGCAGAAGCCGGCGCCGCGCGGGCCGCGACGGATCCATTCGACGTGCTGTCCACCTGCGTCGCACTCATTGAGATTGTCGATACGTGCAATCTGACGTGTCCGACGTGCTTTGCGGCCTCACCCCTGGGCGTCGATGAACGCATCGAGTGCATCAGCTTCGACGAGTACGTGCGTTGTGTCGAGCAGGTGCTCACACGCAAAGGTTTCATCGACATCCTGCAACTCTCAGGCGGCGAACCGACCATTCACCCGGAGTTCTTCCGGCTGCTTGAGTGGGCTCTGCAGCGCGGCGACATCGGCTACGTTCTCATCAATACCAACGGCGTGCGCATCGCGCGCGACGGGGCATTTCGCGAACAACTCGGTCGCCTGCGACAACTGCACCGCAAGTTCGAGTTGTACCTGCAGTTCGACGGAACCCAGCAGGCCGGGCAGGTCGAGCTGCGCGGGGCCGATCTGCGAGCCCTGCGCGAGCAGGCGATCGACCTGGCGGGCCGGGCCGGCGTCCCGACCACGCTGGGAATGGTCGTCACCGAGCAGACGCGACGGCATCTGGGCGAGGCGCTGCGATTCGGGCTCGAGCGGCCACACTGCCGGGGCATCACGCTCCAGCCCATGTTCGGCTCCGGTCGCGTGCCGGCCGTCGAGACGTCGCTGCCGATGGCGGGTCACGCCCACGAACCGATCTCCGTCGGCGATGTCATCGTCGATCTCGTCAGCCAGAGCGCGGGGCAGTTGACGATCGAAGACTTCACCCCCCTGCCGTGCGGCGATCCGAACTGCCACACGATGAGTTACCTGATCCGCACCGACAGCGGGCCGGTCGGCCTGAGCCGGTTCATCGACCTCGCATCGCTTCAGGGATTCCTGTCCAATCGGCTCGACTACCGGCTCGAAGATCTCGCGCAATGCGGCTGCGAGAGCGAGCCGCTGGGCGCTGTGCTCAAGCAACTCGAGATCGGACCCGATCAGCCGTTTCGCATCTTCATCAAGCCGTTCATGGATGCGTGGACGTTCGACCAGGATCGGATCGACCGCTGCTGTACGCACGTGATCCGGCGCGACGGCAGACTCGATTCGTTCTGCCGGTACTACCTCAGCGGGGGCCGGGCGGCGGAGGCGGCGGGCGCGGCGAGTGCATTGCGATGACCTTTGGCGGCGCGTACAGCGTGCTCATGATCGCCGGCATTGTGCTCGGAGCGTGGCTGTGGAGCCGCATCACCGGGCAGCAGCGCCGGCGGGATCCGCGGCTGACGATCATTTACATCGCCGCATTGCTCGGCGCGATCATCGGCGCCAAACTGGCCTTTCTGCTCGCTGAAGGATGGCATTACCGCGACAACTGGCTTGCGCTGCTTACGGGCAGGAGCATCACCGGCGGCCTGCTCGGCGGCTACGCCGCAGTGGAGTTCGTCAAGTGGCGCACTGGTTATCGCCAGGCGACCGGCGATGCGTTTGCCCTCATCGTGCCGATCGGATTGATGCTCGGTCGCCTGGGCTGCTGGATCGAAGGCTGCTGCCAGGGCGCTTTATGCGCCGAGCACTGGTGGTCGCTCAACGACAGCGCGGATCTGTCGCGCTGGCCGGTCGTGCCGCTGGAGATCGCGTTCAACGCCACATTCTTCACGTGGGCTCTCGCGGCGCGGCGGTTCAGGTGGCTGCGCGGCAACCAGTTTCACGTGTACCTGATCGCCTACGGCTTGTTCCGGTTTGTGGAAGAAATCGCGCGCGACACGGCGCGAATCGGCGAGACGCCCTTCAGCGCGTATCAAGTGATTGCGCTGGCGATCGCCGTCTTTGGGATCGAGCGGTTCGTGCGGCGCGCGAAGGAAACACGCGAGGCGTCGGCGAAGCGGCCCATGGTCAGCAGCGTCAGATGACCGCGGCGCCTGCGCTCGATTCGTCGTCGGTGATCAGCATGAGCACGTACCATCCGAGCGTCACGAGCAGTCCGAAGTCGCGCATCTTCCGGGCCTGGCCGTGGACCTGCACGTTGCCGGTGCGGCGGACGATTCCGAAGGCCGTTTCGAAGCCGATGAGTTCGAGGCCCTGGTCATCGGTGAAGACGAAGCGCCGCGACCAGAAGCCCGCGCGCTGCCAGCGGTACCGCGCGCCGTCGCTGGTCGTGAGCACGCCGCTGGCGTTCCAGCCGAATTCGAGAACTGCGAGATCAGTTTCGGATGATGCTTCGCGCACGGTGACGCGGGGGCGCAGGAAGCCGCCGCGCTTGAAGGTCCAGCGCTGATCGCCGTACTGTGCTTCGGCGATGGAGCCGAACAGTCCGCGCCAGCGGATGGAGCCGAGCGTCTCGCCGGCATCGCGAAGTTCATAGGCCCGCTTGAGACCCTTGGCCGGGATCCAGCGGAGCGTCGATGGGCTCTGTTCAGTCTTCTTGCGCGGCATGGCCGGGATCCTCCTTGCGGACAGGGTAGCAGGCTGCGGTGCCCTCAGAGCAATGAAGTTAGGCATGCGGGCTGCTATGCTTTTGCTGTGGATGGAAGGCCCATCGGGTCAATTCTCCACGCCGGCGCTTTTCATGTAGCATTAGGATGTAGTCCGGGAGAGCACACAGCGCTCCAAGCGTTGGGATTACCAGCGGATAGAAGGAGCGGACGGAGTGCGTAGGCGGATCCTGCTCAGTGTAGCGCTCGCGGGCGTGACGACATGGCTTGTCGCGTGGGGGCTGGCCGTCTGCATCCCGATGCAAGGCTTGCCCTTTGAGCAGGCGACTTCTCCCATAGTTCCTGATCTGAAATGGCGCTGGGTTGTTTCGCACTACCATGCCACAGGATCGTGCCTGCTATCGGCGTTTCGCCAACGGCATCCGCCTCTGTGGTTCAGCGACTATCGCAATGATCCTCCTGTGCTGGACAAAGACGGCACGGAGTGGCGCGCGTTTGCCGAGCGGCTTCCAGCGTGGGCCCCCATGGAGTTCTCGCGCGCCGAGGAGTCGGGCCCGTGGGAAAAGGAAGTCGTGGCTCGCGGCTGGCCCTGGCTCGCATTCCGAGCCGAGATGCTGTCCTTCAAAGCAGAGCCCGACGAAATTGGCGGGGCAATCTCCCTCTCATCGAGGTTCTTCGATCAGTCTCTTCCTTGCTGGCCTCTCTGGAAGGGGCTGCTTTCCAATGTTCTCGTCTATGCGGCAGCCTGGTGGGGTTTGCTCGGAATGCTCTCTTGGTCGCGCGGTCGAATTCGCCGCGTTCAAGGAAAGTGCGCCGCCTGTGGATATCGCTTGTACGGCCTGAAGAGTGACAGGTGCCCCGAGTGTGGCGCGGACGTCTCGCCGTCGGCGGGAACTCCCTCTCCAATTCGCGCCTGCGATTCTCGCGATCGAGCATAGAGCGCACGCGGGATCAACCACGGCGCTTGGAGGTGAATGAGGTGAGGCGGGGCCGACTATGCTTCTAATGCGGATGGCAGCGACCGCACGGCACTGAGCCGAGTGCGTCGCAACGTCCCCGGCAGGGGGCTATGCACGCGCGGCGTGGCAATGACGCGATGGCGCAAGGGTCAGGCGCGAGCCCAAGGGGGTGGGCGCGGGGCGCGAGGGGAGATGCGAGGGCGCAGCGCGATTTCGCATAACCACGCGAGGCGCGAGGGCGGGCCACACACGACGACGCGCCGGCTCAGCGCTCGTCGATGGGGATGTACGGCTGTTCGTGCGGGCCGATGTAGTCGGCCTTGGGTCGGATGAGCCGGTTGCCGTCCTGCTGTTCGATCACGTGTCCGAGCCAGCCGCCGATGCGTGAGATCGCGAACATCGGCGTGAAAAGATCGAGTTTCAGCCCGATGCAGTGGTACGTCGTCGCGGAGTAGAAGTCCACGTTGGGATAGATGCCGCGCGCCGCGACGGCCTGCTCCATGATGTCTTCGATGCGGCGGCTCATCTCGTAGAGATTCGAGTTCCCGGTCTGCTCGGCGAGCTTCTTGCTGAAGTTCTTGAGGAACATGGCGCGCGGGTCGCGGGTCTTGTACACGCGGTGGCCGAAGCCCATGATCTTGTCCTTGGTCTCGAGTTTGTGACGGATGAACGGCTCGACATTCTCGAGCGTGCCGATCTCGTTGAGCATGTGCATGACGCCCTCGTTGGCGCCGCCGTGCAGCGGCCCGCGCAACGCGCCGATGGCGCCGCTGATGGCCGAGTACACGTCGCTGAGCGTCGAGGCGATGACGCGGGCGGTGAACGTCGATGCGTTCAGGCCGTGGTCTGTATGGAGGATCAGGCAGGCATCCAGGGCCCGCTCCATCGTCCGCGTCGGCTTCTCGCCGTTGAGCATGTACATCAGGTTGGCGGCGAACGAAAGCGAGGCGTCGGGCGCGACGATCGGCTTGCCCTGTCGGTAGCGGTCGAACGTGGTGAGGATGGCCGGCATCTTGGCCATCATCGAGATGCCCTTGGTGTGCACGTCGTCGGGTTCGATGGAGTCAGGCTTGGCATCCCACAGCGAAAGAGCGCTCACGCCGGTGCGGAGCACGTGCATGGGCTCGGCGGTTTTAGGGAATGACGTGATGATGTCGATGAGCTGCTGAGGCAGCGCGTACTGGGCGCGAATCTCGCTGACAAAGCCGTCGAGTTCGGTGCGGCTGGGCAACCGGCCATTCCACAGCAGGTACACGGTCTCTTCGAACGTCGAGTTTTCAGCCAGCGCCGCGATGGGAATGCCGACATACTCGAGAATGCCCTTGGCGCCGTCGATGAAGGACATCTTCGTCTCGGCGGCAACGACGCCCTCGAGGCCTTTTGACGCAGTGGATGGTGCAGTAGCGGTGGTCATGGCAACTCCCTGTCCGGAATGAGTTTCAGCCGACGAACGCCCGATCAAAAAAGTGTTGAGGATCGGGAAGGGATACTATGACCGGCCGCGATGGCCCGCAAGCGAAACAAACGCTGCAGCGGAGCAAGAGGTGGCTTTTTCGGGCCCCTGGACGAAGATCAGGGTCTTTTGATCGAGGAAGTCACCGCGCCAGGCGGGCCAGCGCATGATCCCATTGAGCACCGACAGACCGATCCGCCGCACACCGGTGATCAACGTGACGATCATCGTCGTCAACGTCCTCATCGCCCTGGCCGTCGCCGCCTCGGACCAGGTGCTCATGTTCACCGCCGAGCACCTGCGGCTGCTTCCCAAGGTCGCCTGGTACCAGTTGCCGGATGGCTCTCAGGCGGTGCTGGCCCCGCACCTCTGGCAGTTCATCACCTACCAGTTCCTCCACGACCCGCATGGCATAAGCCACATCGCCTTCAACATGCTCTTCCTGTGGGTGTTCGGCAACGCCATCGAGGACAAGATCGGGCACCTGGGCTACCTGTGCTTCTACCTCGCCGGCGGCGTGGCGGCCGGGCTGATGCACTGCCTGACGTCCGACGCGGCGGTGCTCGGGGCGAGCGGCTCGGTTTCGGCGATCACCGGTATCTTCCTGGCGCTGTTTCCCCAAACGCGGATCAAAGTCATCTGGCTGTTTCTCATCATCTCGGTCTACGAGATCCCGAGTCTCTGGTTCATCGGCTTCAGCATCGCCGTTGACATCTGGCGGGCCCTGAGCGGCGGCGGCAACGTAGCGTACTTCGCCCACCTCGGCGGCAACGCGTTCGGCTTTGCGCTGGGAATGTCGCTGCTCTGGCTGCGGCTCGTGCCGCGCGACCCCTACGACCTGCTGAGCATGATCAACCAGTGGAATCGGCGGCGGCAGTTCCGGTCCGTCACAGATCGCGGCTACGACCCATGGGCCGGGCGGCGCACCGGAGGCAAGAGCCCCTTTCGGCAAGGGAACGACAAGCCGCGCAAAGACTCGAGCCCCGCGCCAGCCGCGCCGCCTGAAGAACAGGCGCAGCTCGAAGCGCGGCAGAGAGTCGCCGATCTGGCGATCGCCGGCGATCTGGACGCAGCGGCCAGGCAGTACCTGGAGGCGACACAGCGCTGGCCGGGCTTCGTGCTCGGCGCTCCCGCTCAACTCGACGTCGCCAACCACCTCTACAGCCGGCAGGATTACGCCGCCGCCGTCGAAGCCTACCGCGCGCTGCTGAGGCAGTATCCCACGAGCGATCCGAGCGGCCGGCTGCGGCTGCTCATGGGCCTGGCGCTGGCAAGATACCTCGATCGGCCCCAGGAGGCGAAACAGCCGCTCCAGCAAGCGATCGAGCACCTTGCCGCCGGTCCTGACCGGGATCTGGCTCACGAACTGCTCGCCGAGGTGGAGAAGTCCTCATAACTCCCGGGAATTCCGCCACTTCCAATCGTGCGGCGGAGTAGTGTTAAACCGGAAATGATCCGATTTACCCGTACCACTGGACGGGAGTCTGCCTTTGTCGCCGCTGGATCGAGCCATCGTGATCGCCGGTCCGTCGTGCGTGGGAAAATCCACGCTCATCGACCGGCTGCGCCATGGTGAACTGCCCGCCCTCGCCGCTGCGCTGCAGCTGGGCGATCCGGAGCGCTGGGTATACCTGACCGCGCGCCGCAGCGCGCGCATGGCCGCTGCCGCAGACGCGCACGGACTGGTGCTTCACTACGATATTCTTCGCCCGCTCATGGAGTGGCGGGTGCGATCCTTTGGCGAGGATCCGGGGCTCGTGGTGGCGCTGACTTCGCCGCAACTCTGCCTGTGCACGATGTGGGGCGATGCCGACCTGTTGCGCCGACACGCGGCGTTCAAGTGCGCCCGGCGCGCCACCGGAGAATCCACTGGGGTCTCTGCGCCGGTCCACTGGTGGATGCGAAACCGCCGCATGAGGACCATCCGTGCGCGGTACCGCGACGACGACTACATCCACGGCCGCTACGAGCAGTGGCTGCGCTTTGCGCGCTCGATCGAACGTCCGCATGAACATCTCGTCGTCGATGCGTCAGATGCGGCCCGCGCGCCCGTTGAATTGCGGCAATGGCTCGGCGAGCGACATTCAGCCAAGGCCCGAGCGGCGGCCGGATGAGCCAAATCGCGAGCGACGAGTTATCACCATTCCGAATCGCCGCAAGCGCGCCGTCACACCGCAGGGTGCGGGCGGACGCGGTCGGTCTTGGCGGCGGGCAGTTCAGATGAGCCTGGCCGGGCCTGAGCGGACGATGGAGCGACGTGCTCGCCAGGCTCGTGTTCTTTGGGCTGGAGAATGACGCCGGACTGAGCCAGGGGCGTCCACACCTTGTAGATCTTCATGAGCGATTCGAACTGCTCGGAGTAGCCCACGAGTTTGAGCGTGGCCCGCATCGGCCGCGCGCGGCGACTGAGCAGGATGATACCCGCGACCAGACCGCTGTCCACACTGGTGGCGTCCGACAGATCGAGCACGAGCACCTTGTAGCCCTGCTCGAGGGCGTTCTCGCCCCAGCGGACAAGCGCGCGGATGTGGGCGTCGGTGGTCATGTCGGGCAGCGCGCGGAACACCGGCTCCCGCCGCACAAACTGCGGGGCCCGGTCCCTCCATGCCTTGAGCCACTTCAGCATCCGTTGCTCGCTTTCCAACGTCTCGTCGTCGCGGCGAATGCCTCGCCCACGTCAAGGGTATTGTGCATCACCTTGGGCGGCTTTCAAGGCTGATCCCGCAAAGAGGCTGACCCGAGTCCGGTATCGTATGAAAAGTCCGGCTAGTTTGACGGCCGGTGGGAGTGGGAAGGGCCCCGAGACGGCTTATCGTACCTTGCCGTTTGTCCGCGGCGCTGAACCCTTTGGAGTAACTCATGGCCACGCCATTCATTCTCGCCGGGTATCCCGACCGTTTCCCCGGCGTCTACCACCGAATCCGCTTCCTCTGTGGCGACATGACCGTCTTTCTCGATCTGGGCGGCGGCAACACGCACCTGATCGTCCGCAACATCGAACTGCCCCGGGCCCGCCAGGCAGGTCGGGCTCGGCACATCTGGTGCCCGGAAGACCTCGCCCCGGCGGGCGGGCTGGCCAGCGACCGCGACACCTCCTTCGCCCAGGCCGCGGCGGAACTGCTCAGCCGCGAGGGCGTGGCCGAGATTCGGGGCGATTACCTGCTGCCGCTGCTGTTCGTCGATGTGCTCGGCCGGCGCGGCGTCAAGGTGCAGTTCGATCCCGATCTCGGCCGCGTCGATCGGCGAATGAAGGACAACTGGGAAGTGCAGCAGCTGCGCGAAGCGCAGCAGCACACCGAAGCGGCGATCCGCCATGCCTACGAGACCATCGCGCGCGCGGACGTCGTCGATGGCGTGCTCCAGCACGATGGCGCAGCGCTCACGGCTGATCGGCTGCGGTCGATGATCATCATCTTCCTGCTGCAGCGCGGCCTGTCGAATCCGAACGACTGCATCGTGGCGCCGGGGAAAGTCGGCGCCGACTGCCATCACCGCGGCGAGGGCGTGCTGCGCCTCAACGAGCCGATCATCATCGACGTGTTTCCCATGAGCGGCAAGAGCCGCTACTGGGGCGACTGCACGCGCACCATCTGCCGCGGCGCGCCGCACCCGACGCTGTCGATGATGCACGGCCACGTCGTGGAGGCGAAACTTCGGGCGATCGAAGCCTGTCGCGCGGGCCGCAGCGGCGCTGTCGTGCACCAGGCAGTGCTCGACGTGTTCACGCGCGAGAAGTATCACATCGGCATGCCGCCCGATGATGCGCCCGACGACCTCATCTTCTACCCGCACGGCACGGGCCACGGCATTGGCCTCGAATGCCACGAGCCGCCGATTCTCGACCTGCTGTGCGGCGAACTGGTGGATGGCGATGCGCTGACGATCGAGCCGGGGCTGTACTGCAAGGCGATCGGCGGCGTGCGCGTGGAGGACATGGTGATCGCGAGGCCGGACGGGTGTGAGAATCTGAATTCGTTGCCGGAGGGGTTGTGGTGGGGATAACTTTGGCTTCGCCCCGGAGGGGCGCGCGAGTGTAGCCACGGGTGGAGCGAAGCGGGCGCAGCCCCGCGAGCGGAACCCGTGGATAGTTGAGTTGAGGCTCATTCCGCCCCGGAGGGGCGGCGGAGGCGGGCGAGGCGTCGTTCTGTTGGGGAAAGCGCGAGATGCGTCAAATCGCGGGTCGAACCCCTCCGGCACCCCTGCCGGGGTGCTGATGATCGAAGGCACACGTTCCACGGGTTTCGCGATGCTGGCGCATCGCTGCGCCCGTGGCTACAGTCCGCGACCCCTTCGGGGTCGAATACGAGTGCGGCGTTTCGGACTAGAGTCTGGTAGAACGCAGATGCCAGCATCTTCCTCAAACTCTCCCCCGTCAGGCCGCCATCCGTTTCCGATCGATGTCGATCTTTATTGCCAGAATTGTGGCTACAACGTCAGAGGGCTTGTTGAGGGCACCCGATGCCCCGAATGCTCGACGAGCATTCGTTTCAAGTTGCTCCGGTCAAAGGCCACCTGGACCAAATGCCGCATCGCGCTTGCCGCGGCTTGTCCAGTCGTTGTCTTTTCGCTGTTGATCTCGAATGCCGTGCTACTTGAGCAAACAGAGTGGACGGGCCAGATGCCCCATGAGGTGGCAGAATCGTTCATGCGAATCTGGCAGTGCGTCGGCGTCGGTGCGTTGCTGTTGGGCGCCATTCTTTTGACGCAGAAGCGAATTCCCCTGCTGTTGTGGCTGGCCGTGGGGTTTGTACTGCTGGCCTCTGCGGCGGGTTGGTTTCTAAACCGAGTATTGTGGGTGTTGATCTTGATGTCGATATAAGCGCCCGGCTCCCTTCTCCCCGGAGGGGCGCGCGAGTGTAGCCACGGGTGGAGCGAAGCGCGGGCGCAGCCCGGCGAGCGGAACCCGTGGATGGGTGAGTTGAGATTCATTCCGCCCCAGAGGGGCGGCGGAGGCGTCAAGGCGTTACTTGTCGGGCAGCGCGCCAGCGGCGCGACGCTGACCAAACGCTGCGCCCGTGCTACATTCTGTGCTCCCCGAGGTCGAAATCGGACCCTCACCCATGTTCAGCGAGCCGCCCGTTCACAACCTCATTCAGTCGTTGCGGCGATTCGAGTGTGTCGAGGCTGGCCGATCTTCCGCTGGCGCCACGATGCGCCGGAGGATGATCGCCTCGAACCGAAGGCGAGGAGCTTCTTAGAGTGGTTCGAGCGAGCGATCCGCGACGTGCCGGATACTCATCGGTGATGATGATGGCGAACGTGGCGCGCCGGCCACACGCGCTCGAAACTGCACTGGCCGCGCAGCAACGCGCGAGGCCGTGCCGCGCCGCTAACAAAAACCCACCCTCGGCGGAGGGTGGGCGTTGATTCACTTCATTGAGCCTTCTGTGCCTCTTCGTGGCCAGCGCCTTTTACGCGCTGAACGAACTGCCGCAGCCGCAGCTGCTGGTTGCGTTGGGGTTGTTGAAGACAAACCCGCGGCCCATGATCTCGTCCTTGAAGTCAATCGTCGTGTTGTCGAGGTAGATCAGGCTCTTGGGGTCGCAGACGATGCGCACCCCGTGCTGCTCGACGACTTCATCCGTGTCGCGCTCGTTCTCGGTGAGATCGAGGACATAGGAAAAGCCTGAGCAGCCGCCGCCCTTGACGCCCACGCGCAGGCGGATCTTCTCGGCGTCGAGTTCCTGCTGCTCGATGATGGTCTTGATTTCGCGTGCGGCCTTTTCGCTGAGTTGAATGCCCATGTCATTGACCCTTGAGATTTGCCCTGGTGGAGCGGTCCGTCGCTCGGAGCCGCGGCGTCGTCGTCCATTATACGTGCTTGAATCAGTTCGCGTTCGTCTTGCAGGCGATCGCCTCGATCTTGCCGTGCTGGTGGTCGTCGTCGGCCGGCTCGAGGCCGTTCTTCTTCTTGTAGTCGCTCACCGCGGCCCGGATCGCGTCTTCGGCGAGCACCGAGCAGTGAATCTTCACCGGTGGCAGGCTGAGTTCCTGCACGAGTTCGGTGTTCTTGATCGCCACGCCCTCATCGAGCGTCTTGCCTTTGAGCCACTCGGTAGCGAGGCTCGAACACGCGATGGCCGAGCCGCAGCCGAAGGTCTTGAACTTCGCGTCCTCGATGACGCCCTTGTCGTTGACCTTGATCTGCAGTTGCATGACGTCGCCGCACTCAGGCGCGCCGACGATGCCCACGCCGATGTCCTTCTTCTTCTTGACATCAGAGGTGGTGCCGAACGAGCCCACGTTACTGGGCTGTTCGTAGTGCCGGATGACTTTGTCGCTGTATGCCATGTGCTTGCCTTTCAACGCCCAGGCATGACTATGCCCGGGCTTTCAGATCATTCTATCGGTTCAGTGCTGGGCCCACTCGATCTTGCTGATGTCGATGCCTTCCTTGTGCATGTCGTAGAGCGGGCTCATGTCGCGCAGGTGCTTAACGGCTTTGACGACGTGCTCAATGGTGTAGTCGATCTCTTCGCGCGTCGTGATGCGGCCGAGGCCGAAGCGCAGCGAAGAGTGCGCCAGTTCATCACCCACGCCCAGGCCCTTGAGCACGTATGACGGCTCGAGGCTGGCGCTCGTGCACGCCGAGCCGGATGACACCGCGATCTCCTTGATG
The DNA here is from genome assembly GCA_020852515.1 of Phycisphaerales bacterium. Classification (NCBI taxonomy): domain Bacteria; kingdom Pseudomonadati; phylum Planctomycetota; class Phycisphaerae; order Phycisphaerales; species Phycisphaerales bacterium. The sequence continues at coordinate 136,634 of JADZAS010000025.1, read as the reverse complement.
CCCATCATGAGCGATTCGCCCTCGACGAAGCCGAAGGAGATGTTGGTCGTGTGAGGCAGGCGGCGCGTCGGATGGCCGTTGATCTGCACCACGTCGAGTTGCCGGCTGATACTCTCTTCCAGGTGCTGGCGCAGAGCGAGGAGCCTCTCGCGGTCTTTGTCCATGTCTTTGCTGCAGCATTCGCAGGCAGCGCCGAAGCCGACGATGCCCGGCACGTTGAGCGTGCCCGAGCGGAAGCCGCGTTCGTGCCCGCCGCCATCCTGCTGGGCCACGAGGCGGACGCGCGGCTTGCGGCGGCGAACGTAAAGCGCCCCCACTCCCTTGGGCCCGTAGATCTTGTGGCCGGACCACGAGAGCAGGTCGATGTTGTCGGTTTCAACGTTTGTCGGCATCTTGCCGACCCACTGCGTGGCGTCGGTGTGGAAGATGATGTCGCGCTCATGGCAGAGCGCGCCGATCTCGGGCACTTCGTTGATGGTGCCGATTTCGTTGTTGGCCCACATGATGGAGACGAGGATCGTGTCCGGCCGCAGCGCGGCTTCGATGTGCTCGCGGCGGATCACGCCATCGCGCGGCGGATCGATGAACGTCGCGTCGTAGCCTTCGCGCATGAGCCGCTTGATCGGGTCGAGCACGGCTTTGTGCTCGATGGTGCAGGAGATGATGTGGCCGCGCCCGCTCTCGGCCGTGCGCGGGGCCTTCTCGTACATCGCGGCGGCGCCCTTGATGGCGAGGTTGTTGCTCTCCGTCGAGCCGCTCGTCCAGATGATCTCCTTGGGCGAGGCGTTGATCAGTGCCGCGGCCTGCTCGCGCGCTTTGTCCACGGCCGCCTCGGCCTCCCAGCCGAAGGAGTGGTTACGCGAAGCCGCGTTGCCGAACTTGTTGGTGAAGTACGGCAACATGGCCTCGAGCACACGAGGATCGACCGGCGTTGTGGCGTTGTGGTCGAGGTAAATCGGGAGTTTTACAGGCATTTCGATTCGGTCTCCATCGTTGGCCTGCCGCAGGGGGCTGAGCCGGGCCGGATTGCAGCTTTCTCTAGAATGATTCTAGGGTTCAATCTCTGTACGGCCAACCGGCAACGCGGGTTTGGGGCAGTCTCCGCAGGCTTCGGATCCGGCCGCTGAACGAGCCACGGCCCTATCCCCGACCAGACGCCACTGCAGGGGCGACCAGGTCCACCTGCACGGGCGGCTGGTCAAGCGGCGATTCCAGACCGTGTTCACAACGCATCGGCAGGTCGCGGCGGAGAAACCGCCGGGCGTTGGCCCGGTCGGACCACTCCCCGGGCGCGCGGGTCGGATGGTGCAGGTGATAGACCAGAATGTCGCGCACCGCGACGCGGCCGCTGCCCCCCGCCTGGTACACGCGGCGGCAGAAGTCATCATCCTCCGTACCCCAGGTGTGGTACTGCTCGTCGTGGCCGTTGACCCGGCGGAACATCTCAAGCGTTACGCTGTGGTGCCCGCCGAGCATCTTGGGCTTGTGCGACTTGGTCAGGCGGACGCGCCGAAGGCGCTGGTGCACCATGTAACGCCGGTGCAGGCGAGCGAGTTCGGCGAGTTGCTCGGCCTTGGGTTGGATCACCTGCTCGCCACGCAGCAGAGCGCCGGCGTCGAGCGCCGCCGTCTGCTGGTCCGACAGATAGATTCGGTGAGGCAGGACGAGATCGACGCCTTCACCCAGCCGCGCATGCTGCGCGATGCAGGTGTCGGATGGGTACGTGTCGCCATCAAGAAACAGCAGGCTGCCGGAGGTGACGCCCGCATCAATCAGCGCGCGCACCGCGTTGTTGCGCACCTGCGCCAGGCGCTCGGCGCCGGTGTGCGCCCGGCGGACGTGGCGGATGGACAGGCCGAGCCAGTCGGCGCAGCGGCTGATCATCTGATCGATGCGCTCATCGACGACGTCGCAGGTGACGGTGATGGACGCCGGCGCAACCGTCTGCCGGGCCAGGCCGACGAGAACGAAGTCGAGGTAGCGATCGGTGTGCGTCGGGATGATGACGTGGACAGGAGGCGGCGACGACATGATCGCGGGCAGTGTATGCGCGTGTGGATGGAGGCGGCGGGAGGCGGCTGGACTCAGGGCCGCACGCCGGTCTTGGTCGTCTGGCGCACCTGGGCCAGCGCGTAGATGGCGGCTTCGATCTCGGATGAGCCGACCACGGCGCCGGCGGCCTTGCCTTGCGCATCGGTCCATTCGGCGCGGTAGCAGTCGAACAGTTGCACGAAGCGCAGGCGCAGTTCGTAGCCCAGTTTGGCGAACTCGCGCTGGATGCGCACGAGGCCCGGATAGGCCCGCCCGTCGCGCGTGTGTTCGCAGCCGGTGGAATCGAGAGCGGACCAGCCGGTGCCGTAGAGTTCGTCGATGGAGAGATCAAGAGCGTCGGTCATGGTCCGGCCCTTTCGAGTGGGGACCAGGTTCGGAACCGTGAATCATCGCTTAAGATCGGCGATGTTTCAAGTGTAGCATAATCCCGGTCGAAATGTCCGAGAAAATCGGGGATTCGAGGGAGGGAAACCACCCCGAACGAAAGGCGCACAGCCGCGGCCGGTTGGTGTAAGGTGAGGGTGCGGTCGTCGGCGGCGGCAGCGCGCCGGCGTTACTCCGTCGGCTCGATGGTGACCGTCAGGCCCTTGCTGTGGAACTGGTCTCTGTAGAGTTCCGCCCGCTCCTGGTGGGTGACCAGGAGCATCGACAGTCCGGTGATGTGGGCCTCGAGCATGCAGCGATCCGCCTGCTGCAATCCCAGCGGCGTGATCTTGGTGATCGACTCCACGACGTACAACTGGTCGTTCACATCATCGTTGTGCAGCAGCACCCGCCAGGGCGGCAGGTGCTCGACTTTGCGGCTGGGCCTGGCGGGCCGGGTCTTCGTTGCGGTGGCGGCGCCGCCACGCTGCTCGTCACCGCCGGCGGGCTCATCGGCGCGGGGCTGGTCCACTTGCGGCTGGTTCGTCTGTCCGTCGGTCATGATTGGCTCACGCATCGGCGATGCATCCTCGCAACTGGCGCTCGAGTTGATCGTTCTTCGGCCCGACCCACGCGGGAGCGTGAGACGCGGCTGGGCCTTGCTCCAAGTATATGATGCGATCACGATGAATGCGGAAGGAAACCCGACAAACGACGCCGGATCGCGGGCAGCGGGCCTTTCCGCTGATCTCGACAACCTCCCCCGCCGCTTTGCCCAGTTGCGCGAGCAGGTGCGGCAGGTCATCGTCGGCCAGCACGAGATCGTCGAACAACTGCTCATCGCCCTGTTCTGCCAGGGGCACGTGCTGATCGTCGGCGTGCCGGGCCTGGCCAAGACGCTGCTCGTGCGGACGCTGGCGCGGAGCGTGGACCTTGAGTTCAACCGCATCCAGTTCACGCCCGACTTGATGCCCTCAGACGTGCTGGGCACCGAACTCGTCGAGACCGACAGCCAGAGCGGACAGCGGCATCTGCGCTACCTGCCCGGGCCGATCTTCGTCAACGTGCTGCTGGCCGATGAGATCAACCGCACGCCGCCCAAGACGCAGGCGGCCCTGCTCGAAGCCATGGCCGAGCACCAGGTGACCATTGGTGGCCAGACGCGTCATTTGCCCGAGCCGTTCGTCGTCGTCGCCACGCAGAATCCCATCGAACAGGAAGGCACGTATCCGCTGCCCGAGGCGCAACTCGATCGCTTCATGTTCAGCCTGTGGATGGATTATCCCGCGCGAGCGGAAGAGCGCATCATCGCGGCGGAATCCGATCGCATTGCGCGCCAGGCGGTGCGGCCGGTCTTCGGGCAGGTGGATCTGCTCCGCTGCCGCGAACTCATCAGCCAGGTGCCGGTGAGCGATCACGTGATCGACCACGCCGTCGACCTGGCGCGGGCGACTCGACCGGAGGACGCGACCTGCCCGGACACGGTACGACCGTACATGTCATGGGGCGCCGGACCTCGCGCGGCGCAGCACATGCTCATCGGCGCGCGCTGCCTGTGCCTTCTGGAGGGTCGGCCGACGCCATCGGCCGCCGACGTGCGCCGCGTGGCGATGGCGGTGCTGCGACACCGGCTCGTGCTCAATTACACCGCCACTGGTGAAAACATCACGACGCGCGAGATCGTCACGCGCCTGCTCGACGCGGTGGATGAGCCGAAGTACGAGTAGTAGGCGCCAGGCGATGGAGCAAGCTGCTCACAGCCGCAAGAGACGACGTCGGCTGAGTCGCGCCGAGGTCGAACACGAGGCTATTGCTCCGTCAGCGCCAGTCCATCGAGGATCGCGGCCACAGACCACGCCTGGGCCATGCAGCCGCCGGGCAGGCGCGGGCGATCGGGACTCGCATCGCCGTCGTAGACTTCGGCGAGTTGCCCCAGGCTGCGGCCGACGATCGTCTGTTCGATGAGCGGCTGCAGAAGCGAACGGGCGCGGCGGCGGGCTGCGTCGCTGAATTCATCGGCGCGCAGCACCGCCTCGATGAACGGCCCCATGAGCCAGGGCCAGACGGTGCCTTGGTGGTACGCCTTGTCGCGCTCAAACATGCCGCCTTCGAAGCGGCCGACGTAGCGCGAATCGCGTGGGCTGAGCGTGCGAAGCCCCACGGGTGTGAACAGGTGCTCTTCGACGACTGCGATGACGCGCCGGCGGCGCTCGATATCCAGCGGACTATGGGCGAGCGCGCACGCAATGATCTGATTCGGTCGCACACAGCGATCCTGCACCCAAGCGTTACCGTCGGGCACGAGCACATCCGCTAGGCAGTTCATCTCGTCGCACCAGAACAGGGCGGTAAAGGACTCGCCGACGCGATCGGCCAGCGCCCCGAGTTCCGCAGCTCGCTGCGGTGCAGCCTGCGCCATCTGGCGCAGGGCGCTGTACCACAGCGCGTTGATCTCGACAGCCTTTCCGAAGCGGGGTGTGAAGACGACCCCATCGCGCTTGGCGTCCATCCAGGTGAGTTGCGTTGACGGGTCGCCGGCGGCGATCAGCCCGTCGCGCTCGTCCATGCGAATGCCAAAGTCGGTGCCGCGCCGATAGCAGTCGATGATGTCAAGGCATGCATCGCGCAGATCGCGATCGAACCCGGCCGCATCGCCCGACACGGCCCGGTACTTGCACGCGGCGTCGATGAACCAGAGGCTGGCGTCGGCGGTGTTGTGGTGCGCGGCCTCGCCGGAGTCGTCAAAGAGATTGGGAATCAGGCCGTGGCGGCGGTGCGCCGCAAAGGCGCGCAGCGTGGCCAGCGCCTCATCGAGGCGGCCGGTCACCAGCAGCAGGCCGCGCAGCGCGATCATCGTGTCTCGCCCCCAGTCGCCGAACCACGGATAGCCGGCGAGGATGGTCATCAGCGACTCGTCGCCGACGCGGCGCGGCACGACGAAGTCATCGGCCGCAGCGAGCAGGTCCACACGCGCCGCCAGCGACGGCGCCTTCGGCCGGACCGACGCCGCGTGCCGCGCAAGATGCCCCCGGCGATTCTCCTCCGCCTGCTCAGCAGTGGTGCGTGGTCCCTCGCCGTCGGCGCTGGCGTGGAGTGCAAACTCGCAGCAGCCCGCGCCTTCGATCGTGCACTCGTGACGAAACTCGCCGGGCGTAAACAGGTCTTCAATGTGGTCGAGGCCGCGCAGGGCCTCCTGCTGGTAGTGGAAGTTGAACCACCAGTCGGACTGCGCGTGAAACTGGCCGTCCGACGTAGACAGATGCACTTCGTGCCCATCCGGTGCGGCGATGGCGATGCCCTCGCGCGTGCCGCGCACGCGAAAGCGCCGGCCGTCGCAGCGGATGAGATGGTGGAAATCGTGGCAGCGCAGGAGCGGTAGCAGCGCGAGCCGAATGGTCGAGCCGGCCGGGCCGGATATCCGGTACGTCACATCCGCGCCGCCGATGCGCCAGCGCAGGCTGATGGTGCGCTCGAAGGTGAACGGGCCGGTGCGGTAGATCCAGCGGCAGGCGTTCACGCCGCGCTCGAACTGCTGGAGATGCCGATAGCCGCGCGGCGCGAGGTGGTGCGGCACGAACTCGAAGTTGCTCAGTTCCACCGTCTCTTCCCGGCCGCCGGGCTCGGCACAAGTCAGCCGCTCGAGCAAGGTGCTGAGCAACATGACCCGGCCGACAGGAGGTTTGCGGGCGCTGATGAGCCAGCCGTGGTACCGGCGGGTGTTGAGTCCCAGCGCGGTGCCCATGGCAAAGCCGCCCAGGCCGTCGCTGAGGAGCCATTCCGTGTCAATGAATCGCCGAACATCCCCTTCGCCGCGGAAGCGGATGAGATGAGTGCGGTCGAAGGAGGATGGATCATGCTCGACATTCATGGCGAGCACAGCCGCTGCCGCGCCAGCAGCGCGGCGCCGAGCAGGCCCGCATTTTCGCGAAGTTGCGTGGCGACCACGGCGCACTGGCGCAGCGTATCGGGGAAGACGGCACGATCGAACACGCGGCGCACCTCATCGAGATACCACTGTCCGAGCGCTTCCACCCCGCCGCCGCCGAGCACCACGCAATCGAGACTGAGCAGCGTGGCGGCGTTGGCGGCGGCAATGCCGACCATGCGAGCCGAATGCCGGCCGATGCGCAGCGCCAGCGCATCGCCCGCCTCGATCGCTTCGGCAATGTGGTCGATGCGCACGTCATCGACGTTCCCGTTCACCGCGTCGCGCAGCGACGAGGGCTCATTGGCGCGCAGCAGGGCAACGGCCCGGCGCTCCATCGCCGAACGCGCGGCGTGCTCTTCGAGTTTCTCCGACGCCGGACCGCCTCCGGGCAGAATGACGCCCTGCCCGATCTCGCCGGCGGTGCCGAACGATCCGTGATGGAGCCGGCCCTCGATAACCAGGCCGCCGCCGATGCCCGTGCCGACCCACATGCCCAGCACATTTCGATGTCCCCGGCCCGCGCCGAGGATGTACTCTCCCCAGACGGCCACGTTGACGTCGTTGTCGAGCGTAGTCGGCACGCCGCTGAGCCGCTGCGAGACCAGATCCGCCAGCGGCACGTTCGTCCAGCGCAGGTTCACGGCGTTGATGATGATGCGGCAGTCGGCGTCGATCGGTGAGGGCGCACCCACGCCGATGCCGCCGAGCTCGGCCGGCGCCACCCCGGCATCGCGGCACGCGGCCTCGATTCCTTCGCACAGGCGGTCGATGACGACCTCGATGCCCTCGTCGGCAAGCGTGCGCGGCCGGGCCTGGCCGACGATCCGGTTTCGGGCGTCAACGACTCCGACCTGGGTGTACGTGCCGCCCAGATCAACGCCGACGACGTATGCGGCTGCCTTTGCCATTGAATCATCCAACCCCGTGTGCTCGCCACCCCACGATGATGGTCGCGCCGATGGGTTAGGTCAATCCGAGGAAATGACGCCGGGCGCCTTTTCTGCGGCGAGTTTTCATGCCGCCGCGATCCGTTTGCCGGTATATTCAAGCGAGACCATCCAATAAGAGGCCGGGGCGGCCTCTCGTCGCCGCCCGCCGGCAATGTCGCTGTCGCCGGAGGCGTTGTGCGGGTATCAGTCCCCGGCCGGTCAGTCGATGAGGTGACGCCATGCCTACTGCCACGCTCAAGCCGTTGCGACCCGACGCCTTCGGCCACTGGGAGGCCAACCACCTGCTCCGCCGGGCCGGTTTCGGCGGCACGCCCGACCAGGTGCGCCTGCTCGTCGAGTGGGGCCTGGACCGCAGCGTCGATTACCTCATCAATTATCGCGAGATTCCGACTGAGGCGATCAAGCCCGACGACTTCCGCGGCGACATCATGACGCCACCCTCGCCCGAAGAGCGGCTGGCCTATCGCAAAGCGCAGGAGGCGCAGGACGAAGTCACGCTCGAGCGGCTGCGGCGGCTGCGCCAGGAACGGCAGCGGCAGGATCGCCAGCAGGTCCGGGCCATGCAACAGTGGTGGCTCAAGCGCATGATCGAGACGCCGCGCCCCCTCGAAGAGAAGATGACGCTCTTCTTCCACGGCCACTTCGCGACCGGCTATCGCACGATCGAAAACAGTTACCACCTGTTTCTGCAGAACCAGATGTTCCGCAAGCACGCGGTGGGGAACTTCGCAGAGTTGTGCTTCCAGATCATCCGCGATCCGGCGATGCTCGTGTACCTCGACAACAACGAATCGCACAAGCGCCAGCCCAATGAAAACCTTGCTCGCGAATTGATGGAACTTTTCACGCTTGGCGAGGGCAATGGCTACACCGAGAACGACATCAAGGAGGGCGCGCGGGCGCTGACGGGCTATTCGTTCGAGGGCAACGAGTTCCTCTTCCGGGAGGACTTCCACGACGAGGGACAGAAGGTCATCTTCGGCAAGCGCGGCACGTACAACGGCGACGACTTCGTGCGCCTGATTCTCGGCAAGACGCAGTGCAGCGAGTTCATCTCGCTGAAATTGTATCGCTTCTTGGTCAACGACCTGCCGGGACCAATCGAGCCCGCCGTAAAGACGTTCATCCTGAACCTCGCCAAAGAGATGCGATCGAGCAAGTACGAACTCGCTCCGGTCCTGGGCACGCTCTTTCGCAGCGAGCACTTCTACGACAACGCGAACATCGCCGCGGAGATCAAGTCGCCGGTGCAACTGGTCGTCGAGGCGGTGCGCTCGCTCAAGACGCCGATTCTCGATCTGAACATCCTCGTCGATGCGCTGGAACTCATGGGCCAGGACATCTTCTTTCCGCCGTCGGTCAAGGGTTGGGTCGGCGGGCGCTCGTGGATCAACACTTCCACGCTCTTCGTGCGTCAGAATCTGCTCACGCACCTGCTGACAGGCCGGCTGCCCAGCGGTTTCCGCGGCTCTTCCACGCGATCAACGTACGACGCCATGCACCTGCTCGCGCACCTGACCAAAGGCGACGACGGCGAATACGCGATCACCGACGCCGTGGACTTCCTGATCAAGTCGTGCCTGGGCGCCAAGCCGCTCGAAGCGCGGCGCGAGACCCTGCTGGAATTCGCGAAAGGCAACGGCGGGCGCGTGAACAACGAACTGGTCATCGGCATGCTGTGCCTGATCACCGCGATGCCCGAGTATCAACTCTGCTGAGGGATAAACGCCATGTGCAACGAACATGCCTACACGCGCCGCGTCTTTCTGCAGAAGGGGCTGACCATGGTCTCGGCCGCGGCGACGGTCCCCTACTTCATTCAATCTTCGGCGTTCGGCCTCACCGACCCGTTCGATCTCCTCCAGACCAGTTCAATCGCCGGCAAGCCGCAGGACCGCATTCTGGTCGTCGTTCAACTCGGCGGCGGTAACGACGGGCTCAACACCGTCATCCCCTTCGGCGACGATCAGTACTACCGCGCGAGGCCCCAACTGGGCATCCCGGCCAACAACGTGTTGCGCCTGGGCGGCGGAGCCGACGGGCTCGGCCTGCACCCGAACCTCGCCGGGCTCAAGCAACTGCACGACGAAGGCCTGCTCGCCACCGTCCAGGGCGTGGGCTACCCGAATCCCAATCGCTCGCACTTCACGTCCATGGACATCTGGCACACCGCCAACCCCCAGCAGCCCTCGGGCAACGGCTGGATCGGGCGCTACTTCGACAACACCTGCAACGGGACGCCTGAGCCCAACGCCGAAATCGCCATCGGCCGCGAGGCGCCCAAGGCCATGATGGGCGATCTCAACAAGCCCGTCTCGTTCGAAACCGCGGACCTGTTCCGCTGGATCGGTGAAGACCTGCACAACTCGCTCGGCGAACCTTACGAGGAAATCAATCGCGGCGGCGACCGCGTCGAAGGCGTCAAGAGCGGGACGCAACTGGAGTTCCTCACGCGCACCGCGCTCAACGCCCAGATCGCCAGCGAACAGATCCGCAACGCCGTGCGCGTGCGGCCGCTGGTGGAGTACCCGCGCAACCAGTTGGGCCAGCAGCTGCAGATGGTCGGCTCGATGATCCGCGCTGAACTGCCCACGCGCGTCTACTACGTCACCATCAGCGGCTTCGACACTCACGCAGGTCAGCAGGGTGCGCACGCCAATCTGATGACACAGGTCGGTTCGGCTCTGCTCGCGTTCCAGAAGGACCTCAAGGCGCAAGGCAACGACGGCCGCGTGCTCACGATGACCTTCAGCGAATTCGGCCGGCGCGTGAAGCAGAACGCCTCGCAGGGCACTGACCACGGTACGGCAGCGCCCATGTTCCTGCTCGGGCCGATGGTCCGGCCTGGCGTGCTCGGCCCTCACCCATCCCTGACCGATCTCGATCAGGGCGATCTCAAGTTCAGCATCGACTTCCGCTGCGTTTACGCCGCGATCCTCGAATCCTGGCTCAAGGCCGACAGCAGGAAGGTGCTCAAAGGCGCGTTCCGGCCCGCGGCGATCTTCAACAAGGGCGTCTGATCGCCGCCGGGCTACGTTGCTGCTGAAGACGCGGAGACTGACACAACCTGCACGCGCGGCGGCGCATCGTCATCCTGCTCGTCATCGGCGTCGATGAGTTCGCCGTCTTCTGAGACGATCAGCTGTCGCCGCGTATGGTGTGGTGCGCTCTCCACTTCCTCGAGCGCATCCCGGTGCTCCTCGTCATCCGCCGGCCAATCGTCGTCGAATTCCCCGGCCTCCGTCAGGTCATCTTCGATCTCAACCGCCCATGCATTTGGGACCTGAGCTTCCGCCGGCTCGTCAAGTGGATCGGCTGCGGGGGCGGCCGCGTCCGCCTGCGGCAGCAGGCCGATGAAGATGAGCAGCATGCCGGCGAGCATCGTCCACAGCCGCGTCGGACCGGACGCCAGGCGGCGCAGCCAAGAGTCCTTCACCTGTGGCGGATCGACGACCGTCGGAGGTGGCAGCGCTTCGTGGATCCAGTCGTCAACGTGGGCGTCGAGTTCCACGCCGATCAGTCCGATCGGTTTGACGGATTCCGGGATCAGGTTGAGTTGGGCTGCGGCCAGCCGGCGCACGAGCATGGGGTCGGCGTCGTCCAGGGCTTCGAGGAAAGTCTCGTACGCCTGCAGCCGGGTGATGGCGTCTGACTCGAGCCCGGCCAGGCGGTCTCGGCGGTGACGGAGTTGGGCGAGATCGTCTGCCGGACCGATCAGCACCATGGACGAAACGAGAGCAGCGCCGGCCAGCAGGTATAGCCAGCCGGCGTCCAGACGTCTCAGACCGGCCTGGCACGCGCTTGCCTTCTTCATCGCGAGTTCCACTCCGTATCGACGAGACGCCCGGCGAGCCGTGAATGTTGCCGAGCCTTCGGGGCTTCGCGGCGCTTGCCCGGGGCGTTAGAATCACCCACTCATGGCCTCTTCTTACCGACTGCTCGCGATCGACCTCGACGGGACGCTGCTCGACCCCGGTGGCGTGCTGAGCAACGCCAATCGCGATGCCGTCGCCCGAGCCGTCGAGGCGGGGATCGAAGTCGTGGTCTGTACGGGTCGCGGGCTGGCCGAGTGCAGCCACGTCATCGAGCAGCTCGACCTGGCGGGCGCTGCGGTGGTTGCGGGCGGGGCGATGACGGTCGAGCTGCCTTCGCGCAGGACCGTGCACCGCAGCGCCATGCCGGGCGATCTCGTGCGCGATCTTTCGCGGATTCTCAACGATGCGACCGGTCACTACGTCCTGCTGCTCAAGGATCGCTCGAGCACGGGCGTGGATTATGTGCTGCTGGGCAACGGCAAGGTGGATGCCGCCAGCGAATGGTGGTTCCGCCAGGTGCCGGTGATCGTCACGCGGGCTGAGCGGTTTGAGGATGATCCCTATCCCGATGAAACGGTGCGGCTGGGGATCGTGACGACGGCGCGCGAGATGAAAAAGCTGGGCGCCCGCGTCGTGCAGGACTTTGCCCGGCGCACGTTCGTGCATCACTTCCCCGTCATCTCTGCCGACGGCAACGGCCGGCACCTCCACGACGACGCGATCCACCTCATGGAGATCTTCAACGCCCAGACGAACAAATGGGCGGCGATCGCGGCTCTGGCGGCCGATCGCGGCCTCACACCGGCGCAGGTCGCCGCGATCGGCGATGAGATCAACGACGTGGCGATGATCCGTCACGCCGGACTCGGCATCGCCATGGGCAACGCGATCGACCCGATCAAGCAGGTCGCCGACCGCGTCACGCTCCCCCAGGAACAGGACGGCGTTGCCCACGCCATCGAGCAGATCCTCGCGGGCGCGTGGTGAACGCCACATGACGATCGCTCGTCTTTCTGCTGCCCCGGCCGGCCTACGCTTTGAGTGAGGGCGACGCACGCGACACACCCATCGGGAAGGATGAATCGATATGGACATTTTCATTGACACCGCCAACCTCGACGAGATTCGCCAGGCCAACGACATGGGCGTCCTTGATGGGGTCACCACCAACCCGTCGCTGGTCGCCAAAGAAAAGGTCGATTTCCACAAGCGGCTGGGCGAGATCTGTGAAATCGTGTCCGGACCCGTCTCGGCCGAGGTCGTCAGCGTCGACCACGACGGCATGATCCGCGAAGCGAACACCTTGACGAAAATCGCCGACAACATCGTCATCAAACTGCCGTGCATCGTCGAGGGCCTCAAGGCCTGCAAGACGCTCAGCGACCGCGGCGTGCGAGTGAACATGACGCTGTGTTTCCAGTCGCTGCAGGCAATGCTCGTGGCCAAGGCCGGGGCGTTTCTGGTCAGCCCGTTTCTTGGGCGCATCGACGACATTGCCGGCGACGGCGTGCATCTCATCAGCGAAATCCGCACCATCTACGACAACTTCGGCTACGACACGCGCATTCTCGCCGCGTCGATCCGGCACAGCAAACATCTCGTGGACGTCGCCAAGGCCGGCGCCGATGTCGCGACCGTCCCATTCAGCGTGATCAAGCAGATGATGAGCCACCCGCTCACCGACGTCGGTCTGGAGAAGTTCCTGGCCGACTGGAAAAAGGGTCAGGGGTGAGCGAAGGCGGCAGCCAACCAGGGACCAAGGCAACGAGGCAAGGCAAAGCCTCGGCACTCCGTGCCGGGGAAGGCGCAGCTCTATCGTCGCCTCTCCCTCTTCAGGAGAACTGAAATGAATGCACTGAGTCTCTGGCGAGCGTCGGCCGCATGCGTCGCTCTGGTTGCAGCATTGCACGCGCCTGTCGCCCTGGCGCAGAGCAACGAGCCCCCGGCGTCGCAGGACTCACTCGTCTCGGCAATGGATGCAGCGCGTCAGGCTCTGGTTGACGCCACGCCGCGCGGCGGCACGTCTCCGCCCGAGCTTCTCAGCGCCTACGCCGATGCGTGCGCCAGATACGGCGACGCATTTCCGCGCGGCGACAAGGCGGTCATGGCTCGATCGACGCTTCTCTCGTGCCTGGCGCGCATGGATGCGCCGCAGAGGGTCATCGATACGGTGGATCGCTGGCTGGACGCGGATGTGCTGACGCCGGCCGAATTTGATCGCGCGCTAAACATGCGGACCCTGGCTGCAGTCAAAGTGCACGGCGCCGAGGGCGCGTTGAAGGAGATCGATCGCGCCATCGCATCGGCGCAGACGAGGCAGGTCAGGCTGCTGCTGGTGCGCACCGGCATCGAAGGCCAGAGCATGGAGCAGCGTCTGGCGACCATCGAACAGGCGCTGACGCTGGCGGGCGACGCCGCCGACCTCCGCGCCGATGCGCTCGGCGCCAAGGCGATGCTTCTCATCGAGCAAGGCGGCGACGCGAATCTCAAGGAGGCCGGCACGCTCGTCGAGCAGGCTCAGGCGCTGGGCGTGCAGTCGGCCAACGTCCTGCGCGCGCAGATGCAGTTGCGCAGCCGCGCCGAGGCCCTTGCAGGCGCCGGTGAAATCGCCCCGGGCAAGATCGCTCCGGTCTTCGGGCTCAATGACATCCACACGGGCAAGGAAGTGAAACTGGAAGACCTGCGCGGCAAGATCGTCCTCCTGGACTTCTGGGCCACGTGGTGCGGGCCGTGCGTGAGCCTGATGGACTCATTTCTGGTCGATCTCCACCGCGACTTCAAGGACAAGGACCTGGTCATCCTCGGCGTCGGCACGAACTGGCGCGGCGAAACGGCCCAGATGCAACTCGCCTGGGCGGAAGCGAAAGACGAGCCGGTCATCCGCGGCGGCAATCACACGCGCGGCGAGTGCTCGTGGATCAAGGTGCACGACGCAGCAGGCGCGGTGACACAGACCTATGGCGTGCAGGGCATCCCCTTCTGCGTCCTCATTGATCGGCAAGGCAAAATCATCTACGCCGGCAACGGCCACGCGCTCAAGGGCGACATTCTCAAGTACGTGCAGGAGCACGCGGGCACAGCGCGGAACTGAGTCTACCGGTTCTCGAAATACAAGGCCCGGTCGAACCACAGATCGCTCTTGGCGATCATCTGGCGGCTCAGCGACTGGCGGCGCGAGGCGGCTCGCTGAGCGTGCCACCACAGGAATCGCTCCAGGCCGAGGCGCCGGGCCAGCGCCGAGCGGCGCAGCAGCCGCGCCAGAGGCTTGATGCCGCTCTGCTTAATCAAGGCGTCGTCGAACGACTTATAAACCTCCGCCAGACCGGGATCGCCCTGGCGGCCGGCGCGACCGAAAAGTTGCCGGTCAATGCGGCGCGACTCATGGCGCTCGGTCGCGATCACAACCAGGCCGCCTTTTTCCGCCACGCCCGGGCCGAGGATGATGTCCGTGCCGCGTCCGGCCATGTTCGTCGCGACGGTGACCGAACCCGGCTTGCCGGCCGCCGCAACGATCGCTGCTTCCTGTTCGTGGCGCACGGCGTTGAGCACGCGATGCGGAATGTTCCGCTCCTCGAGCAGTCGGTCCATCGCTTCGCTCGCATCGACGCTGCGCGTGCCGACGAGCACCGGCCGCCCCTGCCGGTGCAACTCAGCCACGCGATCGGCCACGGCCTCAAACTTGGCGGCGCGATCGAGATAGACGCGGTCGCGCGCTTGTTTGCGGATCATCGGTTTGTGCGTCGGGATGCGCACGACAGGCAGGCGGTAGATGCTCCACATCTCCTTGCGGACTTCCCACGCCGTGCCGGTCATGCCGCTGAGCCGGCGGTACATCTGAAAGAAGCGCTGGTAACTGATGCGCGCCATCGTCTCGCGTGCGCCAGTGACAGTGAGCCCCTCTTTGGCCTGAACAGCCTGGTGCAGGCCGAGTTGCCACTGCCGGCCGTCGAGAATGCGCCCCGTCTGCGGATCGACGATGTGCACGTCGCCGTCGCGGACGATGTAGTGATCTTCGTTGTGGAAGAGTTCCTTGGCCACCAGCGCCTGAGTGACGAGTTCGGCGCGCCGGCGCGGCCCGGCCCAGAAGGGCGGCAGTGCATCGGATACGGTCTTGAGCCGCTCGAGTCCCTCCTCGGTCAGGTCCACGCGGTGCTGGGGCACATCGACGACGTAGTGCTCGCCGCCGCGCAGCGACGCCGCAAGTTCGGCGGCGGTAAAGTAATACTGCGCCGCCTTGTCTTCGCCACCCTCCGAACCGATGATCGCCGGCGTCGTTGCCTGGTCGATGAGGACGCTGTCGGCTTCGTCGATCGTTGCGGCGTACAGCCCGCGCTGCACAATGCGGCTGGTCCACAGCTCGCGCCGCCCCGCCATTGCCGTATCCGTCACTTCATCGAGCAGCAGCGACGAGACGCGCGGCTGGAGCGGCGCGTGCAGTTTGTCGCGCAGGTAATCGAAGATGAGTTGCTGGTCGGTGATGTACGTGATGTCGCGCGAGTAGGCCTCGAGCCGCTCGGGCGGCTGGCTTGAGTCCTGCACGATGCCCACGCTCAGGCCCAGGCGCCGATACACCGGACCGTTGAGTTCGGCATCACGACGGGCGAGGTAGTCGTTGACCGTGACGACGTGGGCGCCGTAGCCCATCCAGCCCTGTACGGCCGCGGTGAGGCAAGCGGTGATCGTCTTGCCTTCGCCAGTAGCCATTTCCGCCAGGCAGCCATCCTCCATCACCCACGCGCCCATGACCTGCTCGGCGAAGAGGCGCAGGCCGGTGGTTCGGCGGACGGCTTCGCGCACGACCGCAAACGCATGGGTGCGCGATTCGTGATCGCGCCGGCCCCGCCGCGCCATCTCGCGCGCCTGTTCGATCTCGTCATCGAACACCGCTTCGGACAGTCGCATCATGGCGTCGCTGAGGCGCACGACGCGCTCGGCCGAGGCACGGAGCCGGCGGTGCGCCCAGTACAGGCGCTGCACGGCCCCGAGCATCGACTCGTTGTAGCGATCGAGTTCCTTGAGTTCGCGCGGCCGCCTGGGGCGATACGAGAACGGCCGCCAGAGGCGCTGCGTGCTGGCCGGCTCGAGGGCAACGGCCGCGGCGGATGTGGCGCCACCGGGGCCATCGCCGCCGTCGGAATGAGCCTTGGCGCGCACGGCCATCAGATCTCAAACCTCCGCGTGAGCGCCTGGCGCAGACGGCGCACCCACTGGGTCAGGAGCGGTTCGGCGGGCCGGCTGAAGCGGATGCGCGCCCGGGTGCCCGGCAGGGCCGCCATGGCGTTGCCTGGCTCGACCTCACCCGAGCCGCGCTCGACCAGCGGCGTGCGCGGGCGGAGCGTCACCAGCCATTGAGGGCTGAGCGTGCGCTGGCCCTGGTTGTCCGTCGGATCCACCGCGATGCCGCCGCCGCTCACGTTCAGCCCGAGCGACTGGAACGGCAGGCTGCGCTCGCCGGTGTACCCCGAGCGCTGCACGTCGATGTCAAACTCGACGACTTGGTCGGGCGAGTCATAGAGGCGCCCCTTGACCCGCACGGACGCCGTCGCGCCCTCCGTGAGTCCGTCGGGAAAGAGCCAGGCAAAGTCACGATCGTCCACGTAGGCGCGAATGACCATGTCGTCCAGCGTGGCGAGCAGCAGCAGCGTGTCTCCGGCCTTGAAGTAGGAGCCGACGCGCGTATCGAGGTCCGGCGCGATGACGTAGCCGTCAAAGGGCGCCTCGACGTACATCTCGCTCATTGCTTCTTCGATGGCGTCGAGTCGATCGACTGCGTCGTGGTAGAGCGACTCGCCGACCTGCCCCTCGGCGGCGCTGCTGGCGTAGCCGGCGTCGCGGCGCAGCCGCTCGAGTTCCACGCCGGCCACGGCTCGCTTGTGCTGCTGCTCCATCTCGGGATTGGACATGGCAAACAGCGGTTCGGCCGCGGCGATGCGCTGCCCGTTTACGGCGAAGAATTGATCGAGGAACCCCTCGTGCGGGACCCGGTAGGTCTTGCGATCCAGCGGCTCGACGACGCCCAGGGCCGCCACGCGCGCCGGCATCGGCGCCAGCCCCACGAACGCGACGGCCGCCAACACCAGTCCGAACGACACCGCCACCGCCCGGACGCGCACCACCTGCAGTGTCGGCTCGGAAAGGACGTAACTGAGTCCCTTGACGATCGGCGCGGCCAGCCACATGATCGTGCCGAACAGCGCCAGCAGCAGGCCGAAGACAAAGTACTTCTGGGCCACGAATGCCACGATAGAGACCATCACCACCAGCCGGTAGGGAAACGCGAGAGCGGCGTGCGTGACCATGATCGCGCCCTCGGTGCGGTCGTGCAGCGGCGGGCACGGTTCGCCCTTGACGCCGAAGAGATAGCGCCGCGTCATCCACTTGAGCAGTTCTTGCGAGCGCGTGGCGAGGTTGGGTATCTCGGTCAGATCCGCCAGGATGTAATAGCCGTCGTAGCGCAGCAGTGGATTGATGTTGAACACCACCGTGGCGACGGACGCGACAAACATGACGTTGTACGCCAGCGTGTGGACGAAGCCGGCATCAGTCGCGGCCCAGATCATCGCCGCAATCGACGCGACGGCGAGTTCGGACATGACGCCGGCGCTGCTCACCAGGATGCGGTGCCACTTGTTGGCGAACGCCCAACTGGTCGTTGCGTCGCAGTAAGGAATCGGCAGCACGATCATGAACATGATGCCGATTTCCGTCACCCGCCCGCCATAGGCCTTGCAGGCAAAGCCGTGGCCCAGTTCGTGGATCGCCTTGAGCACGAGGAACGTGAACGAGAGCCAGAAGAGGTTGTCGATGGCGATGACGCTGTTAAGCGAACCCGTCAGCTCCTCCCAGCGCGGCACGACGGCGCGGATCGCCAGCAGCAGCAGGATGCCAAGCGCCGCAAAGCCCCATCTGCCGAACACCACGCGCGCGACGTTGGCGAACTTCGCGAGGAATCTCTCAGGGTTGAACAGCGGCACCGTCCAGAAGAGGTACTTGCCCGTGAGTTCCTGGTAGCGCTGCTCGCGAATCTGCACGATGCGTTCGCGCAGGCGCTGCACATCCACGGGCAGGTCGTTGCGGAGCAGGCCGTACATCTGGAGTTGGGCGAGCAGGTCGAGGCAGTCGCGCTGCGTCGGCGCGTCATCGCCGAGCTGCGCGTTGCAGACGTCCCACGCTTCCTGCACGGTCCGCTGGCCGTCGAGCAGGCCGAGGAACCGGTAGGCGGCGGCGTTGAAGCGGTAGAACTTGGTGCTCGTGGGATCGCCCAGCACGAACCAGGTCTGGCTGCGGTACGTGTGCCGGCGCACCACAAGATGGGCGCTGAGGCGAGGACGAAAGTCCGCCACGCGGTACCAGAGTTCGCTGAATGTCCTGCTGATCTCAGCCATGGTCGCTCAACGTATGCAGTTCATCACGATCGGCCGGGCCTCCGTTGCGGCGGCCGGTTCACCACCACCAGCGCAGACGCAGCGCATCAAACAGCGGCCGGGTGTAGATCGTGAAGAGGTTGGTTCGCTGGCCCCAGATCTTCGCCTGGCCTTCCATGCCGGGCCGGAGCCACTCGGGGTGGTCGATGAGTTCGACTTCGACGCGGTAGACGTTCTTCTGCTCGAACATCTCGGCGGCAGGCGTGATCCGCACCACCTCGAATCCCACTTTGTCGCCGGGCCGGGCCGTAATCGCCAGCGCGCCGCGCTGACCGACGGCCACCCGCGCAATGCCGCTCTCGGGAATCATCGCCACGGCGGTGATTGAATCGAGTTGGGCGACTTCCATGATCGGCCGCTCCGGCTGCACGATCTGCCCGAGCCGGTCCGTCAGGTCGCCGACGGTGACGATGCCGCTGATGGGCGCGACGACGGTGGCGCTGTCGATCTGGTATCGGTAGAGATCGATGTCGGCCTGGGCGGCGAGGATTCGCGCATCAAACTGAGCCGCCTCGGCCATCTTGCCGCGGTAGCGCGCATCATCCGCCTGCGTGCGCAGACGCTGCACCTCGCCGATGGTCGATTGCAGCTGCAGTTTCGCCTCGCGCGTGTCGAGCCGGAACAGCGGCGTCACGCCGGCCTCGACGCGATCGCCGGGAGTTACAAAAACCTCCTCGAGCCGCCCGGCGTAGGGCACGGCGATCTCGCGGCGCAGGTCGGCCTCGACGCGGCCGGTGCCCACCGCCCGGTCGCGCACCGGGACGAGCAACGATATCGCCAGCACGAGCAGCGCCACCAGCGCAAACACCTTCGGCCCGGTCTTCTGCGGCCCGACGAGCGTCTCGGAAAGATCGATGGCGCGGTCACGGCTCACGGCGAGCACGCCGCGGTCGGCCATGCGCCGCGTCCAAACGGTGGGCCCGATGTACTCGGCAATCAGGCGCAGCAGGCGCAGCGTCGAATCATTGAACGGATCGCTCGGATCGCGCTCCATCACGACCACGCCGATCAGGCCATCTTCAATCCGCAGCGGGAAACTGGCAATCGAGCACGGGCCGTAGCGTTCGCTCAGCGAGGCGTGCGCGCGGACCACGCGCCGCTCCGACGCGTCGGCGTCGGGAGGCTGCGGATAGCGGATTTCGGTGTCCTGGTCGGCGCACTCTTCCATCACGGCTTCGAGCGCCTCGGCCAGTTCGCTGCGCTTGTCGAGGTGTTCGCTCCCGCCGATGGCGACGACGCGCACGGCATGGCCGTGAATGAGCCCTATGGAGACGCGCGTGCAGCCGAAGCGGCGCTGCAGTTCGTTGCAGAACATCGCCGCCATTTCGCTCGTGTCGTGCCCCTGGTTGGACTTGTCGAGCAGGTCGAGCGCTTCACGCAACTGGATCTTCGACTCCGCCTCGATGAACGCCTGCTGGCGCCAGAGAAACGCCTCGAAGGCGATGGTGCTCAGTTCGAGCCGCTTGAGGCTCTCCTCAAGTTCGCGCTCGGATCGATCCGGCACAATGCAGACCGAGGCGCCGTGCGGCCGGCCCGCGAGCATGAGCGGCGCCGCCAGCACGCGGTACTCGGGCGCGGCCGAGAGCAGGCCGGTATCCGCGGCGATGTGGTCGATGAGCGGCCTGCTCTGCTGCGCGGCGCGCGTGGCCAGCTCGGTCAGGCGTCGGTAGTGGCGCGGCGTGATGTTGAAGCGCCCGTCCACCTCGTGCCGAATCGTCGCGCCGGAAGGTTGCTCGCGCGTCGGTCGAAGCAGAACGACGCCGGCGACCGCCTGGACAAGCCCGCATTGGCGCTTGATCAGGTCGCTCAAAAACGCATCAACGCCATGGCCGGGGCGCAGCGGCCCCGAACCCTCCACCTCGGCGGAGGTCGATGCGGAAATGGAGACGACCTGTTCGTCCATGTGAAGACCTCTGCTTCAGGCGCCGAGGTGCTCGGCGCGATTCAGCCCTGCTGGCCCGACTGCGGCTGCGCCTGACCCTGCTTGATGTCGATTTCGCCGAAGCGCTCCTCGTGCTGGCGCACGATGTTGGCCAGCGTGAGCGCGAGGCGCTTGGTGTTGCGCCAGTTGAGAATGACCTGGTTGCGCACCTTGAAGACCATCTCATTCTGCCGGCCCGGCACCATGCGATTGAGGCCGAAGTCGAGGATCACTTCCTCGGCTGAGCCGTCGGTGCGGAACGTGTTGGAATACGCCGAACTCATGTCCGACTCGTCGATGCGCAGCGTCACTTCGCGGCGCTGTCCTTCGGGGCCGGTCTGCGTCTCGGTCAATTGCGGTTTCTGTTCTGCCACTTCGTGTCCTTTCGTTGGTGGTTCGCAGGTCAATGGTAGGTGAGCGTTACGGATTCAATCGAAGCAGGGCGTCCTGAGCCTCTGGAAACTGCACCAGGGCGTGCAGACCGGCCGGCAGACGATTGGGATTGTCGATTTCGACCCGCGCGACGATCGAACTCGATGCGGCGTCGGCCACCGTCGAGACCCACAGCACGCGCCCCTCGAAGCGCATGTCGCCGGGCACGTCGCGCCAGTGAATGTCCGCGATGCTGCCCGGCTCGACGAGCAGACCAAGCCGCACCGGCACGGAGACATCCATCCACAGCGGATCGATCGACACGACGTGGGCCACAGGCTCAAGGCCCTCAAGCGTCTCGCCTTCCTGCGCGGCCACACGCGCCACGATCCCGTGTATCGGGCTGCGCAGCGTCATGTCGTTGAGCGCGGCCGTCTCGCGCTCGAGGATGATCCCCGCCTGGGCGTGGTTGCGCTTGGCGGCCTGGACGTCGATCTGCCGCAGCGCGTACTCAGCCTCGGCTCGCTTGAGTTCGCGGGGAGCGGCCGAGTCCAGTGCCGTCAGTTCCTTCACGTTTTCGAGGTCGTACAGCGCCAGTTCCGCTTGGCGTTCGGCGGCGGCCACGGCGGAATTGTCTTCCGCAGTCAGGCGCTGGGCCTGCACCTGCAGTCGCTGCACCTCGTCATCAAGTTGTGCGATCACATCGCCGGGCGCTACGACCTGGCTCTCGACGACGGGAATGCGCTCGACAGTCCCCGACTGGGTGAAGGCCAGAGTAATGGTGCGGCTGGGCGTGGAGATCGCGGGGTAGCCTTCGGGCCGGTATCCCTCGAACAGAGGCGGCGCGCTTCGCCCGCTCGACTGCGAGTACGAAGCGCCGGCGAGCCAGGTGACGGTCGCCACGGCGGCAAGACAGGCGGCGCCGACCAGGCGCGGCGACACGGCGCGCCGACGGCGCGGCGAGGCTGGGGACGCAACTTCCGGGCGACGCATCATCTCCATCGCGAGGCTCCTTGACATCTTCTGGGCTTGCCGACCGCATCCCGCTGGCGGGAACTCTTGTTTCGATGCGGCCCCGACCACCTCGCCTGGCGTTCATCCACAAATCCGCTCGACGCGAGTCCATCGGGTTCAGTCGCCTGCGGCGGCGCCTGGCGGCGTCGCGGGTCCGGCGGGCGAACTGCTCCTATGAATATAGCCTGCCCCGGCTTGATTTCGAATCAATTTTGCGACCGGCCTCAAAGAACGTCAAACGACTTCCACATTATCGGAACGACCCGTGCCAGCCGACCCGCCGCCAACCGCCTCATTGACGCCTCTACGCGGCCGCATTTACTGCGTGGGTGACGGCGTGGGGGCCGACGACATCCTCGCCCCGGAATACCTCTCGTTCGATCTGTCTGATCCCGCTGAGCGGCGATGGCTGGGGGCCTACGCGCTGGCGCGCTTCGCCGACTCCTTTGGTACGTTTGTTCCCGTCGGAGAGTTCCAGTCCGCCTACAGCATTCTCACCGCCGGCCGGGACTTCGGCCGTGGCAGCGCGCGGGAGCACTCGGCCATCGCCCTGCACGAAGCCGGCGTGCGCTGCGTCGTGGCCGACAGTTACGCCCCGGGATTTCTCCGCTCGGCGGTCAACGGCGGCTGGCTGCACTGCCTCCGGTTCGCCACCGGCCCCGGCGAGCGCCGGCTCGAAACTGGCATGAGCGTGGAAATCGACCTGACCGCCTTGACGCTTGCCGCCCCGGACCAGCGGCTGAAAATCGCACCAACCGGGGTCATGCTCGACGTTGTGGCCGCAGGCGGGCTTGCGTCCTGTCTGAAGGCGATGCCGGGCCGCTAGAATTGCCGTCTCCATGCAGAACGTCGAGTTCAAAGCCGAATTGCGCGATCTCGAGGTGGCGCGATCGCAGTGCCGCGCGCTGGGCGCCGGCTTTGTCCGCGTGCTCGCCCAGACCGACACGTACTTCAGGATTCCCGACGGCCGGCTTAAGAAGCGGGTGGTGCCGGGCGAGCCGGTCGAGTGGATCTTCTACCATCGCAACGACCGGCCGACGTCCAAGATGAGCCACTTCATGCTCTACTCGGATGAGCAGGCCAAAGCCCGCTGGGGCGTGCTGCCCCTGCGCGAGTGGCTCGTGGTCCGAAAAACACGAGAGTTGTGGCTGCTGGGCCATGTGCGCATCCATCTCGACCGCGTGGAGGAACTCGGCACGTTCATCGAATTCGAAGCGCAGGTCAGCCGCAAGAACCACGTCAAGGCGTGCCATGAGCGGATTGCGGAATTGCGCTCCGCTTTTTCGCCGATTCTCGGTGAAGCAATCGCCGGCGGATACGCCAATCTGCTCGATCGGCTGAGGCATGAACCGGTTGACGAACCGGATCGTAAATAGAATTGCGTGATCGCACGCCAGCATCGTTGGGAAGGGTGAGATGAATCGACCGCAAGATCGTCAAGCGCCGCAGCCGGGCCGGAGTCGCAACGCCGTCAAGGTCATGCGATCAGGCATGCGGCGCTATCCGCGCGAACTCTGGCAGTCGGTCCGCCCGCGATACCGGCAGGTGGATGCAGTGGCGTCGTGGACGGTGCCGACGGAGTTTGAGGAGCAGCCCATCGCTGCGGCGTGGCTCGGTCATGCAACGGTTCTGCTGCGCCTCAACGGCAAGACCATTCTGACCGACCCGGTCCTCTCGCATCGAATCGGCCCGTGCGTAGGTAAGATGAAAGTCGGCATCTCCCGCCTGTGCGAACTGCCCGCCGAACCCGAGCACCTGCCGCCGATCGACATCATCGCCATTTCGCATGCGCACTTTGATCACCTCGACAAGAACACGCTGGCGCGTCTGGTCAGTCCGCAGACCACTGTCATCACGGCCCGGCACACCAAGCGGCTCATCCCCAAGGGATTTCGCCGCGTGATCGAACTCGGCTGGGATCGTGCCATCACCGTGCAGGGCCTGCGCTTCACCGCCATCCGACCACGCCACTGGGGCGCCCGATCGGCTTGGGACCAGCATCGCGGCTACAACAGTTACCTCATCGAATCGGATCCGCGCCGTGTGCTCTACGCCGGCGACACGGCGCTCACCCCCGCTTTCAGTCACCTCAACGACGTGGATCTCGCCATCTTCGGCATCGGCGCCTACGACCCGTGGGAGGAAGCGCACGCCACGCCCGAGCAGGTGTGGTCGATGTTCAACTCGTGCGGCGGGCGCCTGCTGTTGCCGGTGCATCACTCAACATTCAAACTGAGCGACGAGCACCACGACGAACCGCTCGAGCGGCTCATCGCGGTCGCCGGCGACGATGGGCTTGGAAAGATCATCCGCTGCGCGCCCGGCGACGTCTGGTGGCAGGCGGCGCTGCGCGAGCCCTCGGCCGCATCCTGACTGCTGCTGGTCAGGTCAGAGCAGCGGCCCGACGAGTTGGGCGCAGTTGTCGCCGAAGCGCTGAAAGATATTGCGGTTGCTCCAGTCTTCGCGCTTCACTTTGCGCGCCTGGTTGAGGTAGTCCTTCTGCATGAAGCGCACCAGGCTGGAGAAGTCGTCGTCGTAGATGAACAGCGTCACTTCGAAGTTGAGCCAGAACGAGCGCATGTCCACGTTGGCCGAACTCATGATGGCGAGTTTCCGGTCGGTGGTCATCGTCTTGGAATGCAGCAGGCCCGCGTGGAACTCGTAGAGATTGACGCCCGCCTCAAGGAGATCAAGGTAATGCGAGCGGGCCGCCGCGGCGACGAGGGGCGCATCAGGCTCCTTGGGCACCACGAGCGTGACGTCGACGCCGCGCAGCGCCGCCATGCAGATCGCGGCTTTCGTCGCCTCGTCGGGAACGAAGTAGGGCGTGGTGATGACCAGTTCCTCGCGAGCCGCGTAGATCGTTGAAAGAAACGACTGGTGGACGGCATCGAGCTGAGTGCCCGGGCCCGAGGGGATGACATGAACGATCGAGCCGCCTTCGGCCGGCGGAAACTCCGGAAAGAATTCTTCAAACGAAGCAAACTCGTCGTAACTGTCCAGGATCCAGTCGCGCAGGAAGATCGTCTGAAGCGCGTGCACGGCCGGCCCCTCGAGCCGGAGCGTCGCGTCCACCCAAGGCCCGATGCCGTAGCGCGGATTGAACTTGAACGTGTCATCCGTGATGTTCTGACTGCCGGCGTAGCCGACGCGTCCGTCGATGACGGCGATCTTGCGGTGATTGCGCAGATCGATGCGGGCAAAGAGCATGCGAATCGGGTTCGCCGGCAGCGCTTCGATCACCTGCACGCCGGCGTCGCGCAACTGCGCGGCGAGCGGGCTGCGCAGGAACGGCCGGCTGCCGACCGAGTCCACAATGACACGGCACTGCACGCCGCGCTGTGCCGCACGCACCATGGCGCTGACGACGCGCACGCCGCAACCGCTCTCCATCCAGATGTAGTAAAGCAGGTGGCAGTGGTGCTTGGCGCTGTCGATATCGCCGATGAGACGATCGATCATCCGGTCAGACTCGGAGATGAGTTCGAGCGCGTTGCCGCCCACGGGTGGAAAGCCGGACACGGCTGTGCCCATGCGCGCCGCCTGGCGATAAGCATCCTGCTCCTTGTCCCAGTCGAGGTGGTGGTGCCGCCACATCGAAACCGTCTCGGCGTCAATCTCGGATGACAGCCGGTTGTAGCGCTCGACCCGCCACTGGCCCAGGCGGTTCTCGCCGATGAGCAGGTACAGCACAATTCCGCCGAACGGAAAGAACAGCAGAATGAGCAGCCAGGCCAGCGTAACGGGCACCGTCGAGCGGCCCAGGATGACGCGCACGGCCAGGCCGATGCGGACGATCCAATCCGCCGAGAACAGCAGGATGGCGAACCAACTCATCGATGACATCGCCTGAGTGTATCCGCGGCGCGACTGGTGCAGCATGCGGCGGAGTCGCAGGCCGCTTCAGCCTGCAGGCGAGGTCGGCTGATTCAGAAGCGCTTCGACATCGACGCGCGATCCGGCCGGCGCAATCGGGCCAGTCGTGCGCCGATGCCGGCGAAGCAGATCGATGAGCCAGCGCATGTCCGGCCAGAGCGGTGCGATGAACTCCATCGGCTGACCCGTCATTGGGTGACGGACCGCCAGACTCGTCGCGTGCAGCGCCTGGCGGGTGATTACCGGCTCGGCGCTTCCGCCGCCACGCGCGATCTGCTGTTCGCTCGCCCCCTGGCCGCCATATGGCTCGTCGCCCACGATCGGCCAGCCGAGGTGCGCGAGATGCACGCGGATCTGGTGCGTGCGGCCGGTGTGCAGTTCGAGTTCGACCAGCGCAAACTCGTCAAACTGCTCGCGCACGCGATAGAGCGTCTGCGACGGCTTGGCCGCGTCGTCGTAGCGCACGGCCATAAGTTCGCGGTGGATCGGGTGCTTGCCGATCGGCTGATCGATGATGTCAGCCACCGGCTCGACGCGGCCGTGCACCACGGCCAGGTAACGCTTGTCGGTGGTGCGATTCTCGAACTGCCGCGCCAGCCGCCAGTGGGCGATGTCGGTCTTGGCGACGACGATGGCGCCCGTCGTGCTGCGATCGAGCCGATGCACCACGCCCGGCCGCGCATCATCGGCGCCGACGCTCGAGAGCGCCCCGGCGGTCCGGTGCGTGAAATGCCAGACGAGGGCGTTGATGAGCGTGCCGCGCTTGTTGCCCCGCGCGGGGTGAACGATGAGTTCGGGCTGCTTGTTGACGACAATGAGGTCATCATCCTCGTAGAGCACCTGCAGCGGGATGTCCTCGGCTGGAATGTCCTTGGTGGGCGGCGGCGGCACGACGACCGTCACCACATCGCCGATGCGCAGCGTCGTCGAAGCCTTCGGCTGGCGGTCGTTCACCGTAACCGCCCGCTCGGAGATGAGGCGCTGCAGTTGCGTTCGACTCATGAACGGAATGCGGTCCTGGAGGTACTTGTCCAGCCGCTTGCGCAGGTCGCGCGTCAGGCGAAAGGTGACGGTGAGCGCGGCGTCGGTGTTGTCTTCGTCGCCGCCCGCCGACGCGGCGCGAACCAGGTCGGGATCGACCTTGCCCCCGCCGGTAAGCAGCGAGAGGTCCGGCGCAGGATCATCGACCGGTGGCGCCGCTGGATTCGGTGTCGCACCACGTGATCCGGCAGGCGCGCGCTCTTGCGGGCGAATGTGGCGCGGATCGAGCGGCACGCGCTTCAGCCGCCGTCGCCGGGCGCCGGTTCGTCCGGCTTGGCCGGTTCGTCTGCAGGCGGTTCGGCGGGCTGGCCCGTCGAGTCTCCCGCCGGCTCGGTCTTTGTCGCATCATCCGGCGCGGCCTCGGTCGGTTTGTCCGTCGATTCGTCTCCGGCCGGCGCGGCGGCTGCGGGCGGCTCACGCAGCGCCTCGTTCACCACCGACTCCTCCGGAAATTCGATGCGAGTGAGACCCTCAGGATGGTCGCGCCATGCGAGCGCGACTTTGCCCAGCTCCGCGTAGCGAGGGCTGGCTGCAGCGTCGATCTTCGCGTACCACTCCTGCGCCTCATCCGCCTCCCCGCGCATCTCGGCGACGGCGGCCAGACCGAACATCGCCCGGATGTGCAGCAGTTCCTTCCAGTTGGCGCCGCTTCCCCGTTCGGCAGTCGAGTCATAGACGCGCTGGTAGATGCGCTGCATGCGATCGAGCGTCTGAGTCCGCTCCTGCTCGGTCATGCGCGGCGTAACCTTCGCTTCATCGTCAGTCGATCCTGCGTCCGAATTGTTCGGATCGTCCATCGCCGGCTCGTCGGGGACGAGATCGAGCGTCTGGTCGCGCAGGATGTCGAGTTGGTACAGGTCTGCCGCGCGAAGCAGCGCCAGTTCGGGCACCGAGTCGATCCCGGCAGCGCGATCCGCCAGCGCTTCGAGCGACGCCGCAGTGTCGGTCCCGGCCAAGTCGGCCCAGGCTTCGTCGCTGATGCGCTCGCGGCGCTCGCCCCACCACAACCAGCCGCGGAAGACGATCACGATCACGAGAATGAACAGCAGGTAATTGACACCGCTGGTCTTGAGCCACTCGATGAGTTCGACGTTGACGGTCGATTCAGCGTCGTCGCTCGTGCGGATGTCCTGCAGTCGTTTATCTGCCATGTCGCCGGTTCCCTTTCAATCCCTGCGGGCGCTTGCGCAACGCAGGGCGTTGATGATAGGGTGCAAAGCGCAGGGTTGCGAATCAGCCTGAGACGAGCCTTTCGTCGAACAGCCACGGTCCCGGGTGCGCCAGATCGGCCGGCGGCACGAGAAAATCGCGGACTTTCGCGACAAGTTCGCCCAGCCCGGTTCCCTGGCGTGCGCTGATGCGGAGCAGGGCATCGGCCGAAACCCTGCCGGGCAGGTCGGCCTTGAGTTGCACTCGAATATCCTCGCTCCGCGACAGCTCGGGCCAGTCGATCCCAGGTGCTGCAACGCTGATGAGACAGTCCGCGGATTCGATCAGTTCTGCGGCGATTTCTATCGCCTCGCGCTCGATGTGGTCGGCCGTGTCCCGCCGGCCGGGCGTGTCGCACCAGCGCACGACCAGGCCGGCAAGATCAAGTTGCGTCATCACGTAGTCGCGCGTCGTGCCTCGCGCGTCGGAGGTGATCGCCGCCTCGCGTCCGAGCAGTGCGTTGGTCAGCGTACTCTTGCCGACGTTTGGCCGGCCGACGACGACCACGAGCGGCGGCGCCAGCAGCCGATTCAAGCGGCGCGAACGGCGCCTGACTTCCTGCAGCGTCTCACGAGGGTGCAGTCGATGCTCCTGCCAGCGCCGGCGCTGGTCGAGCAGCAGATCGACCGCCAGCGGGCTTGCCGCGCGGCCCAGCGCGTCCAGCGCCAGCGCTTCATCGTGCGACTTGGCTTCGGGCCACGCCGTTTGAGGATCGGGATCTCTCTGCGCCTGCAAACCCAGCGACGCAAGCCACTGCGCAACGCGCTGTGCGATGCGGGTTCCGCCGTGCGGCATCAGCCAAAGCAGTGAATCGCTCAAGCGCACGACCAGCGCGGTATCGATGTCGGCGAGACGCTCGAGCCGCACGACGCCCGCCGGGCGCGGCGCCAGACCGAGCGCTGCTTCAAGATTCACTCCGGGCGCGGCGGCGAGTTCAAAAATGGCCACAGGTCCCGGGCCGCGCGGTGTCGCGAGTCGAAAGACGGCTCCGGATGGCGGCCCCACTGCCACTACGATCACTCTTCGCGGCTGCCGAACACTTCAGACGCGAGCTTGTGGGCGGCGATCATCCCGTGCAGCGTCAGATCATCCACGATGTGCTCGACGAGTTCATCCTCATCGAACAGGAGATGTGCATCGCCGCCGGTGGCAATGATCGCCGGATAGGCCCCGTACGCTTCGGCGTAGCGCTCAGCGATGTGGCGGACCATGCCGCGAATGCCGTAGTACACCCCGTGCAGCATCGCCTGCGTCGTGTTGGCGCCAAAGGGCTCGGGCTCCGGAGCGCGCATCTCAAGTTGGGGCAGCGCGTCGGTGCCAGAGTGCATTGCGTTGAGTTGCATCTGCGCGCCGGGCGCGATCGCCCCGCCGTGGAACGTGCCTTCGCCATCGACGAAGTCCACCGTCACGGCCGTGCCCGCGTCGATCACCACGCACGCCTGCCGGAAGCGGTCAAACGCCGCCGCCGCATTGAGCAGGCGGTCCTGGCCCGGCCGAGCGTCCGGGTCGATGCATGTGCCGATGGGAATCGGAAGATCATCGCCCAGACGCATCACACGGGCTCCGATTTGCGATTCGATCTGCGCGATGAGCGGGCGCGAAACGCGCTGGTTGACCGACGCGACGAGTACCAGCGGCTCGTCCGGCCCGTCCGCCGCCATCGCCCGCAGCGCCTCCATGATCCGGACCGGATCATCGTTGGAAAGCCGCTGCACGCCCTGCAGTCGCTGTCCCTCGGCCTGACCGACGGCGGTGCGCGTGTTGCCCACGCTCACGAGAAGGATCGATAACTCACTCACCATGTGGGTAAGGGTAGGCGGGCAACGGGCAATGTCCGTCAGCCGATCACCCGCCTGTGTGGGCGATAAAGAAGCCCCGCCGGGCAACCGATGCACAGACAGGGGTCCCTCCGGAATGGGTGACGGAAAGCGACCCAGAGAGGCGGCGGGAGTTCTCTCCAGCCGCCCGCGTGGCAATCACCCGTGACGGGTTCGAGACATGTCCCTCGAGCAGAGTCAAACTCCTGCGGTCGATGAGTGCGCTGGGCTTCCTGACGCCGCACCCCCGCCCGGCCGGCTCGTCATGAACTTCGCATGCGCTGCGGTGCTGTGTGTCAGCGCTCTGATTGCCTTCGGCACGGTTACGGACCGCGTCGAACTGATCAGGCTCGTGCCCAACAGCGATCCGACGCCGTGGACCACGGCGCTGGGCGGAGCGCTGGCCGCAGTCGGCGTGTGCCTGGCGGCGAGGCGCAAGCGGGTGGGCACGCTCATCGTCGGCGCTGCGACCGCCGTACTTGGCGTGCTGCTCCTGTTGGGACGAGTTGATGTGTTCGCCGAGGCTCACCTTTGGCTGGCCAATCTGCCGTTTCGCCATTCATCGTCGTCGGAGCGGGTCGTGCGCCTGTCGGTGCTCAGCGGGGCATGCCTCACGCTGGCCGGCACGGCGCTGCTGATTCAGGCAAACCGGCGGAGCGAGGCGCGGCCGGACGGCGCGACGGCGGTGCTGGGCGCCATTCTCATTGGACTGGTCGGGTTGCCGGCGGTGGCCAAGCTCATCGACCTGCAACTGGCCGTCGGCTGGGAGCACCTCGGCGAGATTTCGACGGGTTCGCTCATCATGTTCGGCTGTCTGGGGGCGGCGCTTATCGCCCTGGTGTGGGGCCACTCCAATCCGCGCACGGTCGTACTTCCGCAATGGGCGCCGGCGGTGGTGGGCGTCGCGCTGGCCATGACCACCGTCGTCGCCTGGCAGGCCGCCGAGGCGTCGGACGATCAGCACATCAGGCAGATCACCGCGGCCCAGGCGGCTGCGATCGAAAGCGCGTTTCAGATCGAAGTCGAGCACCAGGTCGAACTGCTCCGGCACCTCGCCGACCACCTGTCTGACGAAGAAGCCCGGAGCGCCTCAGGCATGGCGCGAGCCCAGCGGCTGATCGCCGATCAACCGATTCTCAAAGCCGCAGAGTGGATCGACGACGCAGGTCGCGTCCTCGCTCGAGTGACCGATGAGGGGATTGTCTGGCTGCCGGCCGATGCGACGCCGCCGCGAATGCTCTTGCCTTCGCGCTTCGTGTCGCTGACGGTGCAGGGCGAGGAGATCATTGCCGTACTGCCGCCTGCGCCTCTGGCGCAGGAAGGCCGGCGCATCGTGGGCATCTTCAGCGGCTCAAGGCTCCTGCAGCGCACGCTCACAGCGCAGCACATCGCTCCCGGTTACAACATCGCGCTGCGCGCTGATGCGGACTCGGACATTCATTACGAGCGGATGGTGGACGACTGCGACGAGCGGTACCAGTACACGAGCCGGTTCAGCGCCTTCCAGTTCGAATGGCTGGCGACCGTGCTGCCTTCGAGGCGGACGCTGGCGCTGCTGCAATCACCCATGCCCGGTTCGACGCTGGCGCTGGGACTGCTCTTCTCGGGTCTCGTGCCGCTGACGCTGATGCTCTGGCAGACGGCCAACGAGCGGGCCGCGTTCCTCTATCGCAGCGAACGCCGCTACGACCTCGTCGTGCGCGGCGCCGACAGCGGGATCTGGGACTGGGACATCCACCACGACGAGGTCTTCTGCAGCGATCGATTCCGCGAACTCCTCGGCGCCGGGCCCTGGCCTTCCGCGGCGCCGATGACTTCGCTCATGCAATTTGTCGCGGAAAGCGACCGCGCCCAGGTCATCGAGGCGATTGAGCACCACCTCGCGACGCGCGAGCCGCTCTCGGTTGAGTGCCGGATGACTGCGGCCGGCGGCGAGGCGCGATGGTTCCAGTTGCGCGGGCAGGCCGTCTGGAGCGCCGACGGCTCGCCCGAGCGAATGGCCGGGTCGATCACCGACATCCACGAGCGGCGCGTCGCCGAGGACAATCTGGCCCGCTCGCTGGTGGATCTCATCACCACCAAGGAGCAGATCGAGCAGCACAGCGCTGAACTCGCGATCAAGTCGTGCGAACTGGAGGCGGCGCGGCTCGAGGCCGAAGCCGCCAACCGCGCCAAGAGCGAATTCCTCGCCAACATGAGCCACGAAATCCGAACGCCCATGACGGCAATTCTGGGCTTTGCCGACTTGCTTCTCGACCCCACGCAGTCGGCCGTGGAGCGCCTGCAGTGCATCCAGACCATTCGTCGCAACGGCGCGCACCTCACCGCACTCATCAACGACATCCTCGACCTTTCCAAGATCGAAGCCAACTGCATGACCCTCGAGCGGATCGCCTGCTCGCCGCGTGAAGTGCTTTCCGACGTCGAGTCGCTACTTCGCCTTCGCGCCGATGAAAAGGGACTGCGGTTCGGCGTGGAGTACGCAACGAAGATTCCTGAAACCATTCACTCGGATCCGACAAGACTGCGGCAGATCCTTCTCAACCTGGCCGGCAACGCCGTGAAGTTCACTGAGAGCGGCGGCGTGCGGCTCATCGCCCGCTTCGCGCGCCGCGATGACGCCGATGAAGGCACGCTGAGCGTCGAGGTCGTGGACACGGGCATCGGCATGAGCCAAGAGCAGATGACCCGCATCTTCGAGTCCTTCTCGCAGGCCGACACCTCCATGGCCCGGCGCTTCGGCGGCACCGGACTGGGCCTGACCATCTCTCGGCGCCTCGCTCGCATGCTCGGCGGCGACATTACCGTCTGCTCCTCTCCCGGCGAAGGAAGCGCCTTCACCGTTCGCATCAGCACCGGGCCGCTGACCAACCTGAGGCTCACGTTCCCGCCGACCGAGCTGTGCGCGCTGAAACCGGACCACGCCGAGCCGGCCGAACCGGCGGTTCGCCTTGATGGGGCGCGCATTCTGCTCGCCGAAGACGGCCCCGACAACCAGCGCCTCATCGGCTTCCATCTGCGCAAAGCGGGCGCCGCAGTCACCATCGCCGACAACGGGCGCGCCGCGGTCGAGCAGGCGCTCGCAGCGCTCGATGTGGCCCCGTTCGACGTCGTACTCATGGACATGCAGATGCCCGAACTGGATGGCTACGACGCGACCCGCTTCCTGCGCTCGAGCGGCTACACGGGGTCCATCGTGGCGATCACCGCGCACGCCATGCTCGGCGACCGCGAGAAATGCCTCGCCGCAGGCTGCGATGATTACACCACCAAACCCATCGACCGAACCGCACTGCTCACGCTCATTCGTGAACGGATACAGCGATCCCGCAGCGGATCGCGCCCGGCGGCACGCTCAGCGTGAAATCGCGTCTGATCAGGCGATCAGTGCGTGGCGGCGCGAATCGATCCGACAAAGGCGGTCAGCAGCCTGCCGACGGCCGGGCCGGCGCGGCCGTCACCGACCTTCCGCCCGTCGAGGCTCACCACCGCCGCCAGCAGCGTGCGCGTCCCTGCGAGGATGATTTCGTCGGCGCGGCGCAGTTCCTCAACCGTCAGCGGCCGCTCGATCAGGTTCACGTTCGGCAGCGCGGCGATGGCGCGCCGGGTCACGCCGTGCAGGATGCTCAGGTCGGGGTCATCAATCGGCGGCGTGATGAGTTGACCGCCGCGCGCGATGAGCACCGTCGTCGAGCCGCCCTCGCTGACCCGGCCGCCGCGATGAAAGATGACCTCCTGCGCCCCGGCGTCGGTCGCGGCAATCTTGCCGAGGATGTTGGGCAGCAGATTCGTCGATTTGATGTCGCAGCGGGCCCAGCGCCAGTCCTCATGCAGCGCTGCGGTCGTCTCCGCCGGCGTCGCACATTCTGAAAGCGGCGGCGTGCGATCGACGCAGCCGAACACGGTCGGCCGCAGGTCCGCCGGCGGCAAGTGCGAGCGACCCTGGCCGGTGCCGCGCGTGATCTGCCAGTAGACGCACGCGTCGCGCAGGTCGTTGCGGGCCAGCAGTTCTTCGCCGAGGCGCACGATCTCCGCAGCCTCGAAATGCCCGAAGCGGACCTCGCGCAAGGTGCGCTGCAGGCGCTGGACGTGCAGGTCCATGGCGTAGGGCCGGCCGTTGAAGTAGCGGATGACCTCGTAGACCGCGTCGCCAAACAGAAAGCCCCGATCGAAGACGCTGATGCGCGCTTCGTCGGGTGAAATGAACTGGCCGTTCAGGTAGACGGTCGGCATGTGCGCAGTGTAGACCTCCCGCTATCATGTCGGCGATGAGCGGCTCTGGCGGCGCACAAATCATCGACGGGCGGGCTCTGGCGGACCGGTTCCGCGCCGAAATCCGGCGCGATGTCGAGCAGTCGATTGCCCGTGGCCGAGCCGTCTCGCTCGACGCCGTGCTCGTCGATGGCGAGCCGGGCGTCAAGAGCAGCGGCCGCATCTACGCCGAAAACCAGAAAGCCGGCTGCGCTGAACTGGGAATCGAATATCGCTTGCACGTCCTGCCGCACACCGCCACCTACGAGGACATCGCCGGCCGCGTGCTGCTGCTCAGCACCGATGAACGCGTGACGGCCATCATGGTGCACATGCCCCTTCCCGAGGGCATCGACCCCTATCGCGTCCAGTCGCTCATCGACCCGGCCAAGGACGTCGAGGGCGTCAACCCCGCCAACATCGGCAACGTCGTCTACGACCGCTCGTCGCTCGTGCCCTGCACCGCCCTGGCGGTGATGAAGATGGTCGAATCGACGGGCGTCGAACTGCGCGGCAGCGAAGTGGTCTGCGTTGGCGCGAGCAACATCGTCGGTAAACCCGTCGCCATCCTGATGATGCAGCGCGAGGCGACGGTGCACAGTTGCAACAAGTACACGCAAGATCTGGCGGCCATGACGCGGCAGGCGGATGTGCTCGTCGCCGCCGCCGGCAAAGCGGCGCTCATCACCGCAGACATGGTCAAGCCCGGCGCGGTGGTCGTGGATGTCGGCATCAACCGGCAGCTCGATCCGGCCACCGGTAAGAAGCGCGTCGTCGGCGACGTGGCGTTCGACGAGGTGCGCAACGTGGCGGGCTGGATCTCACCCGTCCCCGGCGGCGTGGGCCCGGTGACGGTTGCCATGCTGCTGCGCAACACGGTCGACGCCGCCCGGCCATAAAAAAGGTACCTGGCACCTTTTGTTAAGATGGGCGACTTCGCGCCGGTGCATTGCCGCCATCTGAAGAGGGAGCCCCGGGCCCGGAGACCCGGGGCTAGGTGCGCCGCGCGGGGGGGAGTCGCGCTGACGCTACTCGATCATCGCTTCAACCACTTCGCTCTTGCGCCCCTGCTCGGCGGCCTGGAGATAGACGGTCCGGCCGGCCGCATCTGGCGGAATCCTGCGGATCAGCCGCGCTGACACGGTCCTGTCGGCACCGCCTGTCCAGGAAACGTCGCAACGCAACCGGGCGCGCGACTCGGCTGACGCGACGGTAAGCAAACACGACAAGAGCGGCCATCGCCATTGGCGCAACATGTCGAACGGAAGCCATGGCAACCTCCTTATTTGCAGGATGTTCGCGCGGCCCTGCCTCGCGGGCGGAGCGGGCAATTTCCCGGTGCACTTCATCCGGCTGCGCCCGGGCCTGTGCGTGCCCGAATCTGCGCAATCGAATGGCTGCGTTCAGAATAACCTGCAGCCCGCCGGGATTGCAAGCAAAATCCGGGAAGTTGGCAAAAATTAACCCAGAAGCCGATCCAGCGTCCCGGCCACTGCTATTCAATGACCGCTTCAACCACTTCACTCTTGCGCCCCTGCTCGGCGGCCTGGAGATGGACGGTTCGCCCGGCCGCATCAGGCGGAATCCTGCGGATCAGCTCCGCCTTGCCGTCCTGGTTGGCCACCCCGCTGCCGGCCAGGTGCGGCGCATCGAGATCAAGCGTCACATTCAGTTGCGGCACAAAGAACGAGCCCAGACCCGTCGTGCTGTAGGTGAAGTAGACCCGGCCGCCGGGTGTGGCACAGGTCGTGCTGAAACGCGCCGGCTGCCCGGCGCGAAGGGGCGTGTGCTGCACCGTCATATGCGGCACGGCCCAGCGCTGAACTGCCGAGTACTCATCTCCCAGGTAAAGCGCCAGCCCGTAGCCGTCATTGAAAGGCAACAGCACGTTAACCCACTGAACTCTGGGGTACGGCTTGACTCGCGTCAGCTCCAGACCATTCCACCGGAACACGTAGCCGTATTCTCGCGATTTCATCAATCCGATACTACCGCCGCCAATCCAGAGCTCTGGTCCACTCCCACTGTCAAATACGGCCATTGCGTCGGGGTGCGAGTAGCTTTGGACGAACCCACCCCCAGGCACGGTCCAATTGATCCCATCCCATCGCAGGAAGCCGGTTGCCCACTGAGAGCCAAGCGGCGTGAGAAACCCCCCGGTGACGAACAGAGCCTTGCCGAATCCATCGTCGTGCACAAGCAATTGATCGACATGGGTCGCGTAGCCACCTCCCAGCGATCGCAGCGGAGCACCGGGAACGCTGGACCATTCGCGCCCGTCCCATCGTGCAAGATCCTTCTGGAATCCGCCGCCAGGCGTTCGGACGGGATCGCTCCTGTAGAAGTCGCCCCCGACGTACAGGCGATTACCAGTTCCATCATCAAATTCAGTCATAGTGCGCACACCCCGCCAACGCGGGATGCTCGGAAGCCCGCTCTCAAGCGGTTCCCACTCCGCGCCATTCCAGCGCGCGATCGATAACGCGTCGACGTCGCCAGCACGTTCGAACCGGCCACCAACGTAGAGGGCTTGACCACGTCCATCATCGAATTGGCCAAAAGAAAATACAGTCTCATTTGTGCCGGCGCCCAGCGGCTCCCAATGCTGACCATCCCAGCGGGCCACGTTGCTTGCGGCAACTCCTCCAGCAGATGAAAAGGACCCACCGACGTACAGCGCTGGTCCGCGCCCGTCATCCCAGACCGAAAGCGCATATCCAAATCCCGGCAATTCATCCCTTTGAAGTCCGCCTCCGACTTCGCTCCACTCGTGCCCGTCCCACTTGGCGAGGCCCCATGCTCTCTGGCCTTGCATTTCAATGAATGGCCCTGCAACATAAAGCGCCGCTCCGGTTCCATCGTCAAACGCTTTCAAATCCTCGACGACTGTACCTGACCCCTTGAAATATTCGTCCCAACCTGGCTCGCACGATTGGGCGAATGTGGGTTGCACAAGTGCAACGAGTGGGCTGCAGGCTGCCGCACAAAACACCATGGGCCGAAGCAGAAACGCCATACCAGCCTCCTATTCGGTGAGAGATTTCATCAGACTCGCGGGGGCAAGCCGGCGCCACGAAGCGGCTTTCGGGCGGGTCATTGCGACCTCGCGCGGCTCGTGGAGCTATCACATCAGTCTAACAGATCCTGAGCCGGATTGCAAGGGCAAATTGCCAGAACGGAAACAGAGCCCGGGTTGCGCGTCGCGGACCCTGGATGCGTCGCACGGGAGGAGTCGAACTGACGCTACTTAATCATCGCTTCGACGACCTCGCTCTTGCGCCCCTGCTCGGCGGCCTGGAGATAGACGGTTCGCCCGGAGGCATCAGGCGGAATCCTGCGGATCAGCTCCGCCCTGCCGTCCTGGTTGGCCACCCCGCTGCCGGCCAGGTGCGGCGCGTCGAGATCAAGCGTCACATTCAATTGCGGCACAAAGAACGAACCCAGGCCCGTCGTGCTGTAGGTGAAGTAGACCCGGCCGCCGGGTGTAGCGCAGGTCGTGCTGAAACGCGCCGGCTGCCCGGCGCGAAGAGCCGTGTGCTGAAGCGCCATGTGCGGTGCGCTCCAGCGCGTGATGTTGTGGATAAATGTACTCTCGGGCTGCATAAGGCGCAAATCGCCGCCGACATAGAGGGCTTCGCCAAACCCGTCGTTGAAGAACTGCAGGGCAAACACGTTCGGCACAGGGAAGGAAAGGGGCGCAAGCCACGCTCGACCGTCAAAGCGGGCAACACAAGTTGCCCGCCTGGGGTTGAGGAGCACGATGGTGCCGTTACTTCCGGCGTAGAGAACTTCTCGCGAGTCTTCGACACGAGTGACCAATTCAGCGATGTGCGATGCAGGTGAAATCTCGATGCCGGGAAGAGCCGTGAACGACGCTCCGTCCCAGCGCAACAGGCTGACGTTGCCCTCCTGATCCTGGAATTCACCTGCGACATAGAGCGCGGGCCCGTTCCCGTCATCCCAGACGACGAGTTGATCGACGTGCCCGATCTGGCCCTCCGACCGACGTCGCAGTGTATCGCCATCTGGCGATAACCATTCACGACCATCCCATCGAGCGAAGTAGTGTGCGGCAACCGCGCCGGCGTATGTGAATCCGCCGCCGACAAACAGCCCGCGACCTTGGGAATCCTCGAAGACTGCCATCGTCAGCACTCCGACGGCATCAAACGTCAGACCTTCACCCAGCGCTTCCCATCTCTGCCCGTCCCAGCGCGCGATGTGCTCTGCAGCGATGCCGCCGGCGCTTCGGAAAAAGCCTCCTGCATAGAGCGCTTCGCCGCGTCCGTCGTCGTACACACCGAAAGACTGGACGTAGCCGCCAGTTCCGCCACCAAGTGCCGACCATTCACGGCCGTCCCACTTCGCCACATGGTTCGCGGCGACGCCTCCGGCGTGGTCGAACCATCCTCCGACGTAGATCGCCGGCCCGCTTCCATCGTCCCATGTGGCCAGGCTGCGCACCTGCCCGGGCGAACCGTCGAAGCTCACGCCGTCGC
Source organism: Phycisphaerales bacterium (assembly GCA_020852515.1). Classification (NCBI taxonomy): domain Bacteria; kingdom Pseudomonadati; phylum Planctomycetota; class Phycisphaerae; order Phycisphaerales; species Phycisphaerales bacterium. Next base: position 98,102 of record JADZAS010000025.1, on the reverse strand, counting down.
CAACTTCGGTCCAACGATGACCATCCCACTTGGCCAGTCCCGAGGCGAGCTCGCCGCCGATCGTGGTGAAATCACCTCCGGCGTAGAGAGCCGGGCCCGACCCGTCATCAAACTCCAGGAACGCCCACACCTTTCTGTCGGCGCCCTTCTCGGCAAATGCCGCGTCCCAGCCGGGGGCGCATGGCTGCGCAGAAGCGATACCAACCAACAACGCGACGACTGCGAAAGCAGCGAGACCAACAGTCCGAACGGAACTCATGACACTCTCCTTCTTCGCTGTGCCCTTCGTGCAACCGGGCTCGCGGCCTCGGAACTTCACTTGAAGGCACATGCGCTTTCGCATGCGACAATCAAGTAGTTCCAGAAAGTCACCTGCCGGCACTCAAGCGGCCGCAACGGGGCCCTCAGTCTGTTGGAGAGGTAGTGGCTATGCCATGACTGCTTTGACACCTTGGCGCAAACAAGCTAGGGACAGAGGAAGGTGAACTAGATGCAGGGCGAGCCGTTACGTTCACCGCTGCGGATTCGCCGGCGGCGGCTCGGGCTTAGACTCCGCCTTCTGGGCCATCCAACTCGGCTTGACGCCGGGCGACCGCGGGGACGCCGGCACGAGTTCGGCTGTCTCGATGTAAGGCATCGTGAGCGGCCGGTCTTCGGCGCCCGTCGGCACAGCGCCGAGTTTGCCCACTACGTCCAGCCCTTCGATCGTCTGGCCGAATGAGGTGTACTGCCCGTCGAGCCTGGCGGTCATCTCGCGCGAGAGGCAGATGAAGAACTGGCTGCCGCCGGTATCGACGTTGCCGCCTTCGCGCGCCATGCTGATGACGCCGAGATCATGAGGCAGCGTGCTGGGTTCGAGATCGATGCTGTAGCCCGGGCCGCCGGTGCCGGTGCCGGTCGGATCGCCGGCCTGGATGACAAAGCCCTTGCCGCTGGGCGTGTTGCCGATGATGCGGTGGAAGGGTATGTGCGTGTAAAAGCCGCCGTCGACGAGGCTGGTGAAGTTCCACGCCGAGTTGGGCGCCATGTCGGGCCGCATCACCATCCGGATGTTGCCCATGGTCGTGTGGAGCACGACATCGCGCTCGACGGAGACTCGAAAGCCCGCCATGGAGAGTTGATCGGGGCTTGGCCGCATCCAGTTGTCCACGACGGGGCCGCGCTCGCCGTAGCGCAGCACGGGTTTGGGCCGCTCGACGAGCGGCTCGAGCAGCAGCGCTGCGCCGGTCGGCTCGCCGCGCTCGAGCAGCTGCAGGTAACAAACCTCGGTATTTGAGTAGAGATCGGGAATGAGAATGTTGAGATCGACCGCCGTGGCGTCATTGGGCACGTTGACGCGCGTGATGAGCGTGTTGTCGGGCTTGAGCAGCGCCAGTTCGCGGCTCTCGCCGGCCTCGACGGCAATGGGCATGGCCCGGTCGATCTGGTAATAGAGCCGCTCAGGCGTGAGGGGCGTGGCGGAGAGGGCGACTGAAACTGCCAGTGCGAGAATCATTGCAGAAAACTCCTTGGATACGCGTCGCGCAGAAGCGGACCATCCCGCGAACCAGCGACCGTTTGCTAGTATAGGGGTCGTCACGCCATCGCTGGAGCCTCGGCCGCATCTGGATCTACAGTCATGACACCATTCGGCGTCCTTGTGATCACAAGAAAGGTCCGCCGTCGACGCATTGGGCACGTGGCGGACTTCTGTCTCGACTGTGGTCAAGTGCAGCCGATGCGCTATTGCCGGCGCCGCAACATGGACCATCTTTGGGGAATCCCCACCGGCCTGGGCGTCAAGCTCGATGACTCCGTGATTTGCGAAGAGTGCGGCAATGAGATGGAGACGCAGCGCGAGGATTATGCGGGCGTGGCTCGTTGGGCTGCCTCATCGTCAACGATCAAGCGCCTCATCGACGAAACACATCCGGAAGTCTTCGCACGCCGAAGCCGCGAAATCGCCGCCGCCGCCTCGGCTCGTGGTCCCGGCGCGATGCCGCAGGCGCGCATCCACTGCATCGCACAGATTCTCCTCCGCGCCAGCCGCGAACTGGATCAGCGCGTCATCCAGGTGCGACTCGACCCATGGAGCGGCCTGGCGCTGCTGGGGGTCCTCACACCGCTCGTCATCGGACTCGCGCGCGCCAACGGGTGGATTGCTGGAGGGGCCGCCGGGACCGACGACGTGCTGCTCTACGGCGGGCTGGCCAGTCTCGCCCTTCTGCTGGCTCTGGTCGCGACAGACGTTCCGCGGTTCATGAATCGCGAGGTCTATCCGCGATTGGTGCGGGTGCTGCATCCGTTGAATCCGACCTCTGACGAAATTGCCCGCGCGGTCGCATCACTTCGCGGCTCATCACATGCGATCGCACGCAAGATCAGCGTCAAGAAGCTGTGCCGCCTGCTCGAATCGGGCCCGTGAGCCTCGCGGCTCATGTCACTTTTTTCCGCAGCGTCATCGCGTGGAACGGCCGGCCCTCGCGGCGGTACTTGCGCTCAAAGTTGGTGCCCACGAGTTCGCCGCCGTCTGCCCCACCATCGCCCGGCGGCGCGAACGGCTCGCGGGCGAAGAGCGACTCAGCCCGCAGCGCGTGCTCTTCGATCCACTGCCAGTACTCGTCGTGGTCGGTGACGATCCGGGCCTCGCCGCCCGGTTCAAGAATACGGTGAAAGTCGCGCAGCGACTGGTCCTGCACGCTGCGCCGCTTGTGGTGGCGCTTCTTGGGCCAGGGGTCGGGGAAGTAGAGATGGATCACGCGGCAGATCTCCGCCGGGCAGCGGTGGCGGATGAACTCGATTGCATCACCGTGCAGCAACCGCACGTTGGAAATCTCATTTCGGCGCACGCGATCGGCGGCGTAGCGAAAGAACTCGCCGGCCCACTCGATGCCGAGGAAATTTACATCCTGCTGCCGCGGCGCCTGCTGAACCAGGAAGGTGCCCTTGCCCGAGCCGATCTCGATTTCGAGCGGGAGGTGCGCGCGCGAGCCGAACCACTCGCGCACGTCGATGAACCGCGCGGCGTCGAAGTCAGGCAGGTCGGCCGACTGGATGCCGACGCCGGTGATGTCAAGCGGTTTGCCGCGAGCCAGACCGAAACTCATGGCGGGATGGTACGCGCGGCCCGACGGGGCCGGGCCGATTCAGTTCATCACCGATGCCTTACCGGTCGCGCACGTTGATCATGAGCGCACAGCGCACGCGCTCGGCCCACTCGATGATCCGCTTCATCGTCGGGTAGCGCCCCTGCGCGATGGCCTCGGCGAGTCGCGCGTACTCGGGCCGGCGCTCGATCCACGGCACGCGGAGGTAGGCGCAGATGGTGGACTGCAGCGCCGGCGCGCCGCAGCCGGGCAGGAGCAGCCACCAGGCGCCGCTGGCGATGGCGGCGGTGTTCGTGGCCCACATGATGAACCCCGGCGCGAGATCGGCGATTTGGAGTTCACGCTGGGCGGCCTCAGCCTCGTCGGCCGCGAGTCGCCACGTCGCCTCATCGCCGCACGCGGAGTGGAGTTCAGCCATCCCCTTTCGGAGCAGGTCGCGCTGGCGGTGGGTCAATCGCAGTGCGGCGCCGGTGCCGGGATGAAACCCGCCCGTGCGGCCGAAACGCCGGGCGACGAGGCGCTCGGCCACGCCTGGCAGTGGCGGGTGCTGGCCGTTCGCTCCGAAGTGCATCGGCGATGGCGCGCTCAAAAGGGGCTCCTCGGGATGAATATCGCGTCCTGCCGTCAGCCAAGCATACCCGACCAGACGGCCGGTCGTGAGGAATAATCTAAGGCCGGCTGCGTCATTTCCGGCCCGCTCGTTGAGATGATCCCGCCTGGCGCGGCCTTGTGCCGATAGATTCAAAATCAGGCTGAACCACGATGCGCCGGATGACGAATAATTATGGGGCGATCCAGCGCATCCAGCCTCGTGCGGGGGACGTGGCATCCATGAGGATCGGGATCTGACTCCGGCCGGGCTGTTGCCTCGACCCGCCAGCGGCCTGAGCGTCGGCGTTCACTGACCTGAACGTCAGGCGATTCAATCCACGGATGGAGGTGCCTTCGTGCAGCAGCGCCAGCAACTCGTCGATCTTATCAATTCACGCATCGATCAGGCGCACTTCCAGCACCTGCACTGGGAGGGGACGTTCTGGCAGTACCTCGACACGGTGGCCGAGCGCCCGGCCGCAGCCCGCTCGGCGTACCAGCGCGTCTACGACATGATCATGTCCTTTGGCCACGAGCGCTACCGCGCCTTCAAGCGCGACCTCGTGCGCTACCACTTCTTCTCTGATCCGGCCGGGGGGCATCGCGATGCGATCTACGGCCTGGACCGGCAACTCATGCAACTGGTGGATGTCCTGCGCAGCGCCGCCGAAGGCTACGGCACGGACAAGCGCATCTTCCTGCTGCACGGCCCGGTCGGATCGAGTAAATCGACGATCGCGCGCCTGCTCAAGAAGGGTCTCGAGCACTACACGCGCACCGACGCGGGCGCGCTGTATTCGTTCTCCTGGAAACTCGACGCCGCCGCATCGGCCGAGGGCGAGCCGGACCACCTCTACCCGTGCCCGATGCACGAAGAGCCGCTCATGCTCGTGCCGCGCGAGGCCCGGGCTGACCTGCTCGAGCAGTTGAATCAGAAGTACCGCTCGCAAGGCGGCACGGGGACGCTGCATCTCGATGGCGAGTTGTGCCCCTTCTGCCGCAAGGTCTCGGGCGATCTCATGCAGCACTACGGCGGCGACTGGCGCAAGGTCATCGACCACATCGTCGTTCGCCGCATCATGCTCAGCGAAAAGGACCGCATCGGCATCGGCACCTTCCAGCCCAAGGACGAAAAGAACCAGGATTCGACCGAACTCACCGGCGACATCAACTACCGGAAGATCGCGCTCTACGGCTCGGATTCCGACCCGCGCGCCTTCAACTTCGACGGCGAGTTCAACGTCGCCAATCGCGGCATCATCGAGTTCATCGAGGTGCTCAAGCTCGACGTGGCGTTCCTTTACGACCTGCTCGGCGCGTCGCAGGAGCACATGATCAAGCCCAAGAAGTTCGCGCAGACCTACATCGACGAGGTCATCCTCGGGCACACCAACGAGCCGGAATACAAGAAACTCCAGAACAACGAACTCATGGAGGCCTTCCGCGACCGCACGATCAAGGTGGACATTCCCTACAACATCCGCCTCGACGACGAGATCAAGATCTACCAGAAGGACTTCGGCCCGCACCGCATCAAGCACATCCACATCGCGCCGCACACGATCGAGGTCGCGGCGATGTGGGCCGTGCTCACGCGCCTCGAGGTGCCCAAGAAGGCCGGCCTGACGCCGATGCAGAAGATGAAGCTCTACAACGGCAAGGCGATTCCCGGCTACACCGAGGACAGCGTGCAGGAACTCATGGAAGAAGCCGGCCGCGAAGGCATGGTCGGCATCAGCCCGCGCTACATCCAGGACAAGATCTCCAACACGCTCGTGTCCCAGCAGGCGCTCCACGAAAAGACGATCAACCCGTTTATGGTGATGAACGCGCTCGAATCGGGCCTCGACAACCATTCGCTCATCACGGATGAGGAAACCAAGAAGCGCTTCCGCGAAATGCTCGCCGTCGTCAAGGACGAATACGAGGACATCATTAAGAGCGAGGTGCAGCGGGCCATTTCCGCCGACGAAGAGGCGATCAAGCGCCTGTGCGCCAACTACCTTGAAAACGTCCGCGCCTACACGCAGCGCGAGCGCGTCAAGAACCGCTATACGGGCCGCGACGAAGAGCCGGATGAGCGCCTCATGCGCTCCATCGAAGAGAAGATCGAAATCCCCGAAAGCCGCAAGGACGACTTCCGCCAGGAGATCATGAACTACATCGGCGCCTTGTCGCTGGACAACAAGAAGTTCGAATACAACACCAACGCCCGGCTCTACAAGGCGCTCGAACTCAAACTCTTCGAGGACCAGCGCGACACGATCAAGCTCAAGAACCTCGTCTCCAGCGTCGTCGATGACGAGACGCAGGCGAAGATCGACGTGGTCAAGCAGCGCATGATCAAGAACTTCGGCTACAACGAGCAGTCGGCCACCGACGTGCTCAATTACGTCGCCAGTATCTTTGCGCGCGGCGACACGAAGGGCTGAGGCTGGCGAACGGCTGCGCAGTTTCCCGGCTCGTCTTGCCCCGCGCCTCATCGCGGCGCGATAGAATCCCGCGCATGAGCGAAGCGTTGCGCACCTTGTTCGAGTCGGGCCCGCGCGACGAGCCGGCGCCGGCGGTCTGGGTCGAGCCGGATCTCGTGATCGTTGATGACCTGCACGGCCCGGCGGCGCTGCGGCTGCTCGTCGAGCACTTCGGCGCCCACGCGCCGCTGGCGCGGCCCGACCGCGTTCATGTCGTTTCCGGCATCGATCTGGAGTCCGCCCTGCCCGATCGCGTCGCCGCGCACGAGGCGCTGCAGGCCTTCGCGGCTCAGCACGGATTGATTTTTACCCACCAGATCGGCGGCTGCGACGACGGCTGTGCGCCACTGGCCCCCGCAGGGCGCGAGTGGCTCATCGCGACGACGCGCAAAGCCGACGCGGCTGCGGCCGCACGCGGCTGCGTGTCCGTTCTGGTCCAACCCATGGACGTGGCGGCGCTGCTGGCCAAGGGGCGCACCTGGGCCTGCCGACCGCCCGTGCAGCAGATCATCATCGAAGGTGACCTTCCCCCCGGCGCTGCGGTGCACGACCTGGCCATCACGCTGCGGCCCCTGATTCGCCGCGGCGTGTGGGCGTGTCTCGACTGGCCGCAGCACCGCGACGACTCATCGCTCTGCGCGTTGTGCGCCCTGCTGCTGGGCGACAGCCCCGCGCAGAACATCACCGTCACGCACGGGATCGATGATCTGAACGCGACTCGTGTCAACGCTCCGGACCTGTCGCCCGTGATCGGCGAGGACGAGAGCGTGCACGCGCTCGGATCATTCGAGCCCACCGACGTCGATCGCGTCTACATCGGCTCCTGCACCACGGGCTCGGTCGCCGACCTGCGTCTGGCGGCGGAGGTGCTTGCCGGCCAGCGCGTGCACGTGCCCACGGTGATCGCGCCCGCTTCGATGCGCGATGTTCAACTCTTGAAACAGGTGCGGCTCGGCGATGACGGACCCGATCTGGAGACAGTGTTCCGCGAGGCCGGCTGCGACCTCGGCCTGCCCGGTTGCGCGGCGTGCGTCAACGCCATCGGCGACGTGAGCCAGCCGCAGCAAGCCGGCGAGCGCCTCACCGTCGTCGCCACGGCGGTGGCGAATGTGAGCACGCGGCGCGCTGCGCGCGTGCTGACGGCCAGCCCCATCACGGCGGCGAACATAGCGCTGCATGGACGCATTGGCGGACCCAGGCTTCGCACGCCTCGACTCGCCGTCGACGCCTGAAAGAGAACGAAGCCGCGGACCTTGACGATCCGCGGCTCCGGCTGCTGGCGAATAAATTCCGCGTCATGCCACTTTTGCGCGGCGTTTGCGGCCGACCGTGCGCTGATCGCTCCGGGCCCGCTTGGTGTTCTGATCGAGCAGCAGATCGACGACCTGGCCGAGTTCGGGAACGTAGAGATCGGCGCCGATCTCTTCGGCCAGCCCCTCGGCCCGGCCGTACACGCCGCCGCCGACGACGATCTGCATCTCTGGGCACACATTCACTTCGTGCAGTTCGTCGATGAGGCGCCGGATCTCGGGCAGGTCCTTCGCGGCTGAAGAGAAGAGCAGCAGGATGTCCGGGCGGTCCTCCCCCACTCGCGCCATGATCTCGTCGAACGGCACGCCGCCGCCGGCGAAGGCCACTTCGAAGCCGCCCGCTTCGATGAGATCGACGGCCATCGACGCGGCGAGTTCATCCTGCTCGGTGCCGCCGCACGCAACAAGAATGCGCTTGCCGTTGGACGGCGAGACCCTCAGCCGCGTCTGCGCCTGGTCCGCGAGTGAGCGCATGATGCGCGTCGCAAAGTGATGCGACAGGCAGGAGAGTTGGTCGGCGCGGAAGAGCTTCTGAACGAGATTCAGCGTTGGCCAGAAGATTTCCGAGAGCAGTTCTTCTGCAGGCACGCCCATCTCAATGGTCTCGTTCACGATGCCGCGCGACCCGGCTCGATCGCCCGAGATGAGTGTCTGGAAGAGGCGCTCAATCAGTACTTCCTTGTTCACTGCCGTGTCTCCTGTGAAGCCGTCCGTTCGATCTGGCGGGCCCACCATTGATGCGACGTGCGCTCTCGCGACGCCGCCCCGCCTGGAGACAGGTTCATCGACGCAAACGCCGGCCCTTCTGGACAGGGCAGAATTGTGTCCGGTAACGGCGATGGCGGGCGCGGCGGGAACGTGTTAGGCGGACGTTGCGGGCACCCGGCCGAGGTAGGCCACGCAGATGCCCAGCGTCATCGGATGCGGCTTCACTCCCTCGAAACCGGCATGGCGCATCAGTTCCATCATCCGCTCCCGCGTCACAAACGTCGAAACCGAGCGCGGCAGGTACCTATAGGCCCCGGTGCGATCCCGGCTGATCCACGTCGCGGTGCGCGGCATCACCTTGTGGAAGTAGAAGTTGTAGAGCCCGCGCATCAGCGCGTTTGTCGGCGTGCTGAATTCGAGAATGACCAGCCGCCCGCCGGGGCGCAGAATTCGACGGAACTCGTCGATCGCCCTCTGTGGATCAGACACGTTGCGGATGCCGAACGCAATCGACACAATGTCGCAGCAGGCGTCGGGCAGATCCAGGCTCATGGCGTCACCGACGCGAAACGTGGGTGCCAGCGGACCATCCTGCTTCGCCGCCTTCTCCTGAGCCAGGCGGATCATGCGCGGAACAAAGTCGATGCCGATCACGCTGCGAGGCCGGGCCCGCGCGAAGGCGAACGCCAGGTCGCCGGTGCCGCAGGCCACGTCAACCACATCGTCGCGGCCCGGAATCACGGCGGCCAGCCGCACTGCCTTTCGTCGCCATGCCTGGTCGCGCCAGAGCGAGTGCAGCCGGTTGTTAAGGTCATAACTGTCAGCGATGGCGTCAAACATCGCGTTGACGCGCTGAGCCTTGTCCGCCTCGGAATGCGGATCGGCCAGATGCGTCTCATCCCAGGCGACGGGCTCGGAAGTTGGCTCGGCGGTCGTGGGCACGCGAGATCATAGTGTTGGGCGGCGCGGTGCGCCCGCCGGCCGCCTGCCGCGCTTAGAATCGAAGCGGACAACCCTCAGGGAGGATGAGCATGCGCATTCTGAACGTACTGGCCGGCCTGGCGCTGATGACGGCCCTGAATCTGACCGGCTGCCGCACGAACGAAGCCACCGGCCGCTCGCAGTTGATCGTGCTCTCGCACGAGCAGGAAATTGCACTCGGCGAAGAGGCGATGCCTGAACTCGTCAAGGAATACGGCGGGGAAGTGCCTGACGCGGTGCTCCGCGAATACGTCAGCGAAGTCGGCGGCAAACTTACGCCGCACACCGAAGGCGACAACCCAAGCAATCCGTGGGAGTTCACGCTGCTCGACAGCGACGTCATCAACGCCTTTGCGCTGCCCGGCGGCAAGGTCTTCATGTCGCGCGGGTTGATGGAGCGCATGACCAACGAGGCCCAACTGGCCGGCGTGCTCGGCCACGAAGTCGGCCACGTCACGGCACAGCATGTCAATGATCGCATGGCTGATGCACTGATCCTGCAGGGGGTCGTCACAAGTGCTGCACTGGGCACGCGCAAGAGCGACAATCTGCTGGCGAAAGCCTTGCCCGCAGTCGTCGGCGTGGGAGGCCAGGGTTTCCTGCTCAAGTTCAGCCGCGACCAGGAAAGCGAAGCCGATCATCTCGGCATGCGCTACATGGCGCGGGCGGGCTACAACCCGCGGGCCCAGATGCAGGTGATGCAGATTCTGCTCGACGCCATGAACGAAGGAGGAGGCGCCACCGCGCCCGAGTTCCTCAGCACCCACCCGTACCCGGATACCCGCATCGAGCGCATCAAGGAAGACATGCGCGACATCTACTCGAACGCGGACAACAACCCGAACCTGTCGTTCCACGAAGAACGCTTCCAGCGCATCGCCGTACCTCGTCTGGACGCCCTTGCCCGTGAGCGGAAACAGGCAGGTGGAACAGGCGCCGGGACGGAGACGCTCGCGGCCCTGCTCGCGCACCCCGAGACCTGGTGCGCCCACTGCCGGGCCGAGCAGAACTGACGGTTTATTGCGGCAGGCTGCGATTCAGGAATTGCCGCCAGTTGTCGAAGCGAAAGCCCGCGATGGCCTCGTCGTTCCAGCCGCGGCTGCTCAGGGCGTCAGCCAGCAAGTGCAGATCGGCCGGGGAGTTGATGCCGCGCGGCAGGCGATCCGCCCCAAAGCCGCCGTCCATGTCGCTTCCCAAGGCGACGACGTCGCCGCGGCCTGCGGTCTGCGCGATGTGTTCGATGTGGAGCACCGTCTCGTCCACCGTCGCCCGCCGCCGGTCGCCGTCGCTGATCAGAAACAGGCTGAAGAGGTTGAGACCGATGACGCCGCCGCGCTCGGCGATCGCCGCGATCAACTCATCCGGCAGGTTCCGCTGACTGTGACCGAGACAGACAGCCCGAGCGTTCGAGTGGCTGGCAACAATCGGCCCCGTGGCGAGATCGAGCAGTTGCCGGGCGGCATCATCGGCAAGATGCGAAAGGTCGTGGATCACCCCGAGACGGTCCAGTCGCTCGACGAGCGTCCGGCCGAGCGGGCTCAACGGGCCGGGCGCAGCGTTTCCCCCGGCGTATCGGGTGCCGCGAGCCCAAGTGAGGCCGACGGCGCGGACGCCCTGCTCGAACCACCAGTCGGCTTCGTCAGGTGTGCGGATCGGATCGGCCCCCTCCATGAGCAGCACCGCCGCGGGCAGGCCAGTGGGCTCGTCGAGGTCGCCGGCGGATCGGATCAGCCGGAGCCGGCCCGCGGCTGCGAGAGTCTGGTACACCTCCAGTTGGGCCTGTGCGGCGCGATGCGGCGTCTCCAGGTCGCTGCTGTCGGAGTAGCCGCAGGGGCCTTCGGTGCCCAGCCCGGTGTATAGCGTCGCGAGGAAATGCGTGACGCGGCCCTGCGCAAGGCTCGGCAGTGTGATCGCCGCCGGCTGGGGCGGCCCGGAGGCGGCATCCAGCGGCTGCATGAGGTCGCGGCCGTCCAGGGCCATGCAGGCCAGATCGAGATGTCCGTCAAACCACGGACCGGGGCTGAGGCTCATGAGCGGCTCGGGGTGGGGCAATCGCGGCGGCCGCAGGCATCTGCGGAACGGGCAAGCATAGAAACATGACCCGGTACGAGTTGCCGGTTTCAGGAAGATTGCCTAGATTTGTGTAAGGTCGTGTCGAGTGAGTTGGAAGGACGCACGGCCCGCAACCAGGCACATCGCCTGGTGGTCAGTCTACTTGAGTGGCCGGTCGGCCGGCTCCATGGCGCTGCGCCAGGAGCGACGACAGCCTGAAGAATCCTGTTGCAGCGGGTGCTCGCGTCTGAATTGACGCAACCGGGCGCCTCCTTTCGGAACGATGAGCGCAATCGGCAAGCGGCTTTGAACGAGGATCAGCGAGACAGATGAGATGATGAACGTCGCCGATCAAGGCTGAATCAATTCTCGTCCCCCTGCACAGGTCGTCTTTGGGCGACCGTCGACCAGCCAACCCCGATGACCACCCGGCGTCTTTCCGGCAAGTTTTCGCGCGCCCTCGAAGGCCGCGAAAGGCCGGCTGAAAGGACTCAAGGTGGGACCACATCTCTTGACTCTGGCGCAAATCACGGCGACGACGATCGTCAGCGCGGTCGTGGCGCTGATCGCCGGCATCGCCATCGGCGCCGTGGCCGTCCAGATTCTCACGCGCAGCACCATCAGCGCCGCGCGCGAGGAGGCCCGGCGCATCGCCGAAAGCGCCCAGCGCGAGGCCGAGACCGCTCGCGAGAAAATCATTCTCGAAGCCGAGCGCAAGACCATCGAACTCCGCCAGCAGGCCGACGCCGAAGCCAACAAGGCCCGTGAGGAACTTCGCGACCACGAGCGCCGCCTCACCAAGCGCGAGGACATGCTCGACCGCAAGCTGGAGACGCTCGACGTCAAGGAGCGGCACCTCGACGATCGCGCCAAGGCCGTCGCCCGGCAGGAAGAAGCGGCCTCTCAGGCCGTCGCCGAGGCCCAGCACACTCTTGAAGAGCAGAAAAACCGGCTGGCGCAGGTGTCTGGCCTGACCCGCGACCAGGCCCGGGACATGCTCCTGCAACGCGTTGAAGATGAATGCCAGCAGGAAGTGAACCAGATCGCCCTGAAACGCTACGCGGAGATCGAGGAAAGCGCCCGCACGCGTGGCCAGGAGATCCTCCTCCAGGCCGTGCAGCGCTACGCCGGCGAATTCACCACCGAAACCACGGTGCGCAGCGTCGCCATCCCCAGCGACGACATGAAAGGCCGCATCATCGGTCGCGAAGGCCGAAATATCCGTGCCATCGAGCGGGCCACGGGCGTGGATGTGCTCGTCGATGACACCCCAGGGGTCATCAGCGTGTCCTGCTTCGACAAGGTGCGCCAGACCATCGCCGTCGAGTCACTGCAGAAGCTGCTCGAAGACGGACGCATTCACCCCACCCGCATCGATGAAATCGTCGCTTCGGTGCAGAAAAACGTCGAAGAGCGGATCATCCGCCACGGCCGGGACGCGGCCAACGAAGTGAAACTCGGCGGCCTGCATCCCAAGATCATCGAGGCTATGGGCAAACTGCACTTCCGCACGTCATACGGCCAGAACATGCTCAAGCACTCGATCGAAGTCGCCTTCCTGAGCCAGATCATCGCCGACCAGCTCGGGCTCGACGGCGAACTCGCCCGCAGGTGCGGGTTCCTGCACGACATCGGTAAGGCGATGGACCACGAGCAGCAGGGAACGCATCCCAAGCTGGGCATGGACTTCTGCCGCAAGTACGGCGAGCGCGAGGAGATCCTCAACGCCGTCGGCGGGCACCACGGCGACATCCCCGCAACCAGCCCCTATACGCCGATCGTCATGGCCGCCGACGCCGTCAGCGGCGCCCGCCCCGGCGCGCGGCGCGACTCGATGGAGCAGTACATCCAGCGCCTCGAACAGCTCGAAGGCATCGCCAAAGAAAACGAGGGCGTCGCCGAGGCATATGCCATTCAGGCGGGCCGGGAGGTGCGCGTCATCGTCGATGCCCAGCGAGTGAGCGACGCCGACGCGTTCGGCATCGCGCGTAACATCGCCCATCGCGTTTCGGCGGAGATGACCTTCCCCGGCGAGATCAAGGTCACCGTCCTGCGCGAGACGCGGGCGATCGAATTTGCCACCTGAGGTACGGCGGCCCGTGCGGCGAAAGGCGCGTGCATGCGAATCATTGATCGGCACCGCAAGGCGATGATCCTGGCCGCGGTCTTCACCGTCGCGGCTCTCATCATCGCCACCGCCCTGCACTTTCTGCTCTTTCCCGAACGGCCGATGCTCGTGTGGTTCATGACCATCACCGGGCTCACCGCCGCGGTCTTCTACTGGGACAAGCGCGTGAGCCGGCTCAACGACCCCGGTCGGCGCATACCCGAACTCACCTTGCTCTGGCTGTGCCTCATCGGCGGCAGCGTCGGCGGGATCATCGTGATGCTCGGGCGGCGGCACAAGACCATCGACCCCCAGTTCCGCTTCATGCTCGGCATCATCGTCGGCATCCAGATCGGCATCGTGCTGTACGCATTTTGGTCCTGGGCCACCGCGCCCAGCGGCTGACCGAACCAGCAGAGGGAGAGAACCATGTCGCAGACGGCACAATCGGAAACGCGCCTCGAACTCGCCGACCCCCATGCTTACATCAAGCGCCAGGTCGGGTTGGTCGGCGATCGCGATCCCATGGCGGTGCTGGCGAGCACGCCCGGCCGGATCGATGAACTCATCGCCCGCCGCAGCGCGGCTGTCCTGCAGCGCCGGCCGTTCGAAGGCAAGTGGACGCCGACCGAGATCATCGGCCATCTCATCGACGTCGAGTGGACCTACGGCTTTCGTACGCGGATGATCGCCGCCCACGACCGCCCCACCCTGCTGGGCATGGATCAGGATCTCTGGGTCGCGGCTCAGCGTTACAACAAGCGGAGCGCACACGATCTCGCCGCCGACTTTCGCGCGATGCGCGAGATCAACTTGCGGTTCTGGAACGGGATGACCGACGCCGAACTCGACCGCTGCGGCGTGCACAGCGAACGCGGCGACGAATCGCAGCGGCACATCCGCCTGCTCCTCGCCGGCCACGACCTCTGGCATCTCGACCAGTTGAAGCGCTACGTCGAGGCGGCCGCAGCGACGGCGTAAGCGGCGCAGCTCAGGTCGAGGAACCGCACCGCACGGACGGTGCCCGGCGGACAGGGAAGCCGCCTCAAATGTACGTGCCTTCCCGGCAAGATGGCTTGCGGGCGCTGCGATTTGTGGTATACTACAACTGAGAGTCCAGCGGCGGGAATCCCCTTCCTGCCCAACGCAACAGCGTGCGGCTCTTACAACAGCCAAGGAGTAGAGCCATGACCAAGGCCATCAGGTCGGTCGCGCATGCAGCCGGCTGCACCATGGCGCTCGCAGCCACCGCAGCCCTTGCCCAGCGCTACGACATCACATACCTGGAATTCCCGCCCGGCTTCAGCGGTCTTGAGATCGGGGACATCAACAATCGCGGTGACGTGGTCGGCACCGGCTATCACCGCTACAGCACGCTCAACTTGCCGTTCCTCTGGCGCGATGGCGAGGCGATCGGCCTGCCGATACTCGATTCCGAGCCGTACGGCTGGGCGACGCAACACGACAACTCAGGTGCGGCGTGGGGCATCAATGAACTGGGGCAGATCGTCGGAACATCCGAATATCGCTCGCTCGGTGAACAGGCGGTATTGTGGCCTGGCGACGGCCGCGTGACCAGACTCTTCGACAGTTACCAGAGTCGTGCCACAGCCATCAATGACCTGGGTGTGATCGTCGGCTCCAACTTTGGCGCGTTCCGACTGGAGAACGGAGTGCTCACGCCGCTCGCTCCACTCTCGTCGCCCGGCGACATCAATAACCGCGGACAGATCATCGGACGCAACTACACCAAGGCGGTCGTGTGGGAGAACGGAAGGATCACCTCGCTTCCCAGTCTCGGCGGCTCCGACTGGGCCAATGACATCAACGACGCAGGGCAGATTGTCGGCTCGTCAGGCATCGAGGGCTTCCCAGTGATCTGGGAGAATGGTGAGATCCGTCAACTGCCACACTTCGGCATTGGCGCCTGGGCGATTTCCATCAACGAGAGCGGCGACATGGCGGGGCAGTACTTCATCCAACCATCGGGTATCACGGTAACCCGCGCCTGCATCTGGCGGCACAACCTCATGATGGACCTCAACGACCTGCTCACCGAGCCGCTTGAAGACGAGTGGTACGTCTGGGGAGATACACGCATCAACGACTCAGGACAGATCGGCACTCTCATCGGGCGGCACTCAGTCGGCGGCAAACCAGTGCGTCTCGAACCCGTTGACACCGGCCTCACGCTTTGGGGCATCGACCCTTCGCGACCCGGCCGGCGCAACACCATTGAGATTCATCACGTCTCGCCCAATGGCCGGGTCATCCTGCTCTGGGGCACGACGCGCAGCGAGCCGCAACCCTTCGAGCAGTGCAGCGGCGCAATGATCGATCTCGCCGACCCGCGCCTGGCCGCCGTTGGCGTCGCCGATGCAAACGGCGTCGCGCGGATCACTCTCAACGTCCCCGCCAATGTCGAAGGCAACTACATCTTCCAGGCTGTGGACCACACGACCTGCGAAGTCAGCCCGCCCGCGTGGGCGCTGTTCAAGATGGTGAATTGAGACACCAGCCGCGACGGCGGCGGACGCGGCTAGCCTCAGCCGTCCACGTATTCCCAGACGACCACGTCGAGGCGCTGGCGGCCCCACTTGCGGGCGATCTCGTGCGTCGGGTAGAGCACATCGAGGCGGTTGCCCTTGATCGCCCCGCCGCGATCGAGCACCGGCGTGGGCAGGTTGTTGTTGTAGCCGGGCACGCTGAGGAGCGAGCCGAATTTGAAGCGCTTGTCGGCGGCGATCAACTTGCCGCCATTCGTGACGACCGACTTCCCGCTGGCCGTGATGCCATCGGCAAACGGCGCGCAGCTCCGCGCATCGGGGCTGTAGGCGGTCACGATCATGCTGATGGTCTTGACCGGGCGGATCGGCCGGCCGTCGAAGTATCGGATGTCGCTGGGCGTCGCATCCACCGGGCGCTCTTCGATCACCGTGATCGTCGGTGCCGGCGCTTCGACATCAGCGGCGACAGGTAGCGCCGGCGCGGCTGGAGCTACTTCGCGCACGACGGCTGCGGCGCCCGTGGTGGTGACTTGGAGCAAGCCCGTGCCGGGCGAGCGTTGCGCGCCCTGCACGACGAGCAGGCCAAGTCCGACGCCGACAAAAGCGGTCAACGCGCAGATGGCGGGAAGGACCACTCCTGCGGCATGAGTAGACTGACGGCGCAGCCACGGTTTCGTGCTTGTCTTCACTTTTGTCACTCCGCAATCCAACCAGCGGTCAGTGCCGAACCCATCCTTGGGCGGCGAGAAACACACCAGTCCGTCGGTGAGTGACCAAGACTACCACAACGAGGCATGCGGGCCAGAAATCAGAGCCTGTTCCACGATCGATGAGGGCCGGATAAGCCGCCTGACACGGTTGTAGCGATGGCTGAATATACGGCCCCGACCCGAGGCGGACAAGTGAGGCAAATCCTGAACTCGCCGGGCCGTTATGCGGACGTACAACGGCTCAATCTTCCGCCTCCGCCGACTCCGCGCCCTCGGGCGACACGGCGAAGATCTGCAGCCGATGCCCCACCGCCGCCCACCCCATCCGCTCGGCAACCTGCCGGCGGAGCTCGACGATCTCGGGAACCGAGATCTCGACAATGCGGCCCGTCTCGATGCAGATCATCTGGTCCTTGGGGCCTTGGCCGTAGGCGAGCTGATAGTGCGTCTGTTTCTGGTCGTAGAGCACCGGCTCGATAATGCCGGCGTCCTGCAGCAGTTTAAGCGTCCGGTAGATGGTGGCCTTCGACACGCGCATGCGGCGGCGGCGGAGTTCGTCGAGCAGTTCCTCGGGCTCGAAAACGCGCTCCATGCGGATCACGGTGTCGAGCACCCGGGCCCGCTCGGCGGTGAACTTCTGCCCGTCCTGCTTGAGGTGCCGGCGAAACACGGCGCAGAGCGGCACAATCAGCGGCTGGTCGCTGGGCCGGGGGGCCGAGGTCGCGTTGGAGACGGCGCACATCGGCTCATTCTACAGAACCGCACGGCCCGCCGCCACGACGCCGCCGCCCCGTCCGCTCCGCGTTGGCCGGCTCGCTCACCAACGTGTAACATCCGGCATGACGTGTAAACCGCTGTCCTGCACCGACTCGCAGCGCACGCTCCTGCAGCGCACCCTCGTCGCCATTCCCATCTACAACGAGCAGCGGCACGTCGCGGATGTGCTCGGCCGCGTGCGGCAGTTCGCCCCCAACGTGCTGGCCATCGACGACGGCTCCACCGACCACACCCCCACCCTGCTGGCCATGCATCCGGTTGAAGTCATCCGCCACGCCGAGAACCGAGGCTACGGGCGGTCGATGCTCGACGCCTTCCGCTGGGCGGCGGTCGATCGGCAGGAGTGGGTCATCACCATGGACTGCGATGAACAGCACGAGCCGGAATCGATCCCCGATTTCCTGCGCGCCATGGAAGACGGCGACGCCGACGTGATCTCCGGCAGCCGATACCTCGCGCCAAGCAACGGCGACTCGACTCCGCCTTCCGACCGCCGCGCCATCAACTCGGAAATCACCGCCGAACTCAACGAGCGGCTCGGGCTTCAACTGACCGATGGCTTCTGCGGCTTCAAGGCCTATCGCGTGTCGGCCGTGCGGCGGCTGAATCTCGACGTGGACGGCTACGACTTCCCCATGCAGTTCTGGGTGCAGGCGGTGGCGCACGGCCTGCGGATTCGAGAACTGCCCATCCGCCTCATCTACAACGATCCGAACCGCTCGTTCGGCGGTCCGCTCGATGACCCGGCAGCGCGCCTGGCCCAGTATCGCCGGACCATGCACAGCGAACTCATCCGTTGCCGGCGCATGCTGCGCGAATCGGCATGGCGCGATCTCGCGGCCGCCGAGGCGGCCTGCTGCACCTGCGGACACTAACGCCGCTCGCCGCGGAGAGGGCCGGCCTCATGCTGCAATCGATCCGGATCGAGCCCCCGCCACCGCAATGGCCGGGCCTGATCGAGTCGCAGACCCCGGCTGAATTCCTCGGCGCCCCGCTGGCACAGTGGCGCGAACTCACCCGCCGCGAACTGCTCGGTCGATCTTTTTCACGCATCGTCGCCACGGGCCACCAAGCCGGCTTCTGGCATCCGGGCATCCTTGCCAAGTACCTCGCCATGGATGCGGCTGCGGCGGCGATGCGCGCCGACGCCGTCGTTGAACTCGTCGTCGATCAGGATGTGAATGATCTGCGCGCCCTGCGCGTGCCGGCGCTGGATGCCCAGGGCGTGCTCGTGGCGCAGTCGATGCCCTGGACCTACTGGCCCGAGCGGGAGCGGCAAAGCCCCACGGGCGTGCTGCCGCCGATCCTCGCCGAACCCGGAGCCTGGGAGTTGGAAGACGGCCATCTGTTCGCGGGCGCCGGCATTTACATGGCGTGCCGCATCATGGGGCGCGCTCTGCTGCTGCACCGCAACGCCGCGTCGCGGGCGGAGCAGTTCGCGCTGGCAGCGGCGATGCTGCGGGAAGTGCGCTTCGCCAACCGGCGCGTGGCCGCCGTCGGCGCCGACGTGAATGACCCGCTGCGCGAGCGCCGGTTCCTGGTGCCGGCGTCCGCGCTCACGACCACGAGTCTCTGGCGGGAAGTTCTTGCGCGGATGCGCGCCGATCCACGCGCGATGTGGGAAGCCTACAACCAGGCCGTCGCGCAGTCGCCCGGCGCCGGCATGCTGCCGCTGGAACACCGTCCGAGCGGTGGCTGCGAAGTGCCGTGCTGGCTCGTCACTCCGGATCGGCAGCGGCATCGAGCCTTCGAACACGACCTCCGACGACCCGACGCCCAACTGCTACCGCGCGCCCTGCTCATGACCGGCCTCGTGCGACTGGCGCTGGCGAACCTGTTCATCCACGGCCTGAGCGGCGCTGAGTATGACGTCGTCACCGAGCGCTGGTTCGCCGACTGGCTTGGATGCGATCTCTCGCCCCGCGCCATGGCGACGGCCACCATGACGCTGGACCTCGATCGCGAGCCGGTTCAGGAACGGGAACTGGCGCGGGCGAAGTGGCTCATCCACCATCTGCCCTACAACCTTGATCGCTTTCTCGATGATGATGCAGCGCTGCGGGAGCGCTCGCGGCTCATTGAAGAGATCGAGGCGCAGCCGCGCGGCTCAGTCCGACGGCGGGAACTCTTTGACGCCATCCGCCGGCAACAGCGGCGCCTCGTGGAAGACCATCCCGACTTGATCGAGTCGGCGCAAACGAACCTGCGCCTCACCGAGCGCCGCATGCACGAGCGCGACCTGCTCAATGACCGCACCTGGGCGTTTCCGTTGCACGCATTCGACGCCGTCACCGAACTGCGCGCGAAGATCCAGGCGGCGTTCAACCAGTAGTCCTCAGCCCAGCCCCCACGACACGTACTTGATGTTCGTGTACTCGTGCATGACGTGGCGACCGCCTTCGCGGCCGAAGCCGGACTGCTTGACGCCGCCGAAGGGTGCCTGCGGTGTTGACGGCAGGCCGTCGTTGGCGCCGACGATGCCGTATTCGAGCGCCTCGGCGACGCGCATGAGACGCGATGCATCGCGGGTGTAGAAGTACGCCGCCAGGCCGTAGGGCGAGTCGTTGGCCATGGCGATGGCTTCATCTTCGGAACTGAACCGCCGCAGCGGCGCCACCGGGCCGAACGTCTCTTCGCAATTGACCTTCATGTCCGGCGTGAAACCATCGATGACCGTCGGCGCGTAAAAGCGCCGGCTGTAGCCTTGGCCAAGATCGGCCAGATTGCCGCCGGTGCGAATGCGGGCGCCGCGACTGACGGCGTCGCTCACGTGGCTCTGCACCTTGGCGATCGCGTTGTCGTCGATGAGCGGGCCGACCTGCACGCCCTCGTCAAAGCCGCAGCCGACCTTGAGACTCTGCATCGCCGCGGCCAGGCGCGTCGCGAAATCGTCATACACGGCCTCGTGCACGAAAAAACGGTTGGCGCACACGCACGTCTGGCCCGAATTGCGCAGTTTGCTTGCCATCGCGCCCGCCACGGCCGCTTCGAGATCGGCGTCTTCAAAAACGATGAACGGCGCGTGGCCGCCGAGTTCGAGCGAGAGGCGCACGACGTGGTCCGCGGCGTGCTTCATGAGGATCTTGCCGACCTCCGTCGAGCCCGTGAATGACACCTTGCGCACGCGCGTGTCGGCGAAGAGCGCGCCCGCGATCGTCGGCGCATCGCCGGTGATGATGTTGACCACCCCCGAGGGCAGCCCGGCTTCGATCGCCAGTTCACCCAGGGCCAGAGCCGAGAGCGGCGTCTGCTCGGCCGGCTTGATGACGCACGTATTGCCGCACGCCAGGGCGGGCCCGAGTTTCCGCGTGATCATCGCGCTGGGGAAGTTCCACGGCGTGATGGCGGCGACGACGCCGATGGGCTGGCGCAACACCAGGATGCGCTTGGCGGGGCTTGAGGCCGGAATGGTCTCGCCGTAAAGCCGCTTGCCTTCTTCCGCGGCCCAGTACATGAACGCCGCGGCGTAGGCGATCTCGCCGCGCGCCTCGGCGATTGGTTTGCCCTGCTCAAGCGTCATGAGATGCGCCAGCCGCTGCTGGTCGCGCATCATCAGATCCGCCAGGCGGTGCAGGAGGGTGCCGCGATCTTCGGCGGTGCGGCTGCTCCATTCCGGAAAGGCCCGCGCAGCGGCGCCAATGGCCTCACCCGTCTCCGCGGCGCCGCAGTCGGCCACCTCTGCGATCGGTCGGTCCGTCGCCGGGTCAATCACTTCGAACGTGCCGCCGTCGGCCGCGCTCACCCACTGTCCGCCGATGAGGTTGCGCGTCTGAATGTGCAGCTCGCGGACATCCATCATTCCTCCGATCCGCGGCCCTGCTCTCCCGCGTCCGCCGCTTTCTCGATCTGCTGAACCGGAAGCACTCCATTGATTGTACGGATGTGGATGTCGCGCTGCGGGAACGAGATTTCGATTCCCGCCTTGCGAAACTCATCGTCGATGCCGAAGTTGAGTGTCGTGACGGTGTCGAGGTAGTTGTTCAGTCCGGAGATGAAAACGCGCAGTTCGAAGTTGAGCGCGCTGTCGCCAAACGCCAGGAACAGAGCGCGCGGCGGTGGATCCTTGAGCACCGTTTCACACTTGTTGGCGACCTTGAGCAGCAGCGAACGCGCCAGCCGCGTGTCCGAGCCGTATGCGATGCCGACGGCGATCTCAAGGCGCAGCATCTGGTCGGTCAGCGTCCAGTTCACCAGTTGGCCGGTGATGAACTCGCGATTGGGAACGATGAGTTCCTTCTTGTTCCACTGCGTGATCGTTGTGGCCCGCATGCGGATGCGCGACACCTCGCCGGAGATGTCGCCGATGGTCACCGTGTCGCCGACGCGCATGGGCCGCTCAATGAGAATGATCAGTCCGGAGATGAAATTCGCGAAGATCTCCTGCAGACCGAATGCGAGGCCGAAGGTGAGCGCCGCCGCCAGCCACTGGATCTGCGACCAGCCGATGCCGACCGCTCCAAACGTCACCATCACGCCGACGATGACGATGACATAGCGCACAATCGTTGAGACGGCGTACCGGCTGCCCGCATCAAGAGGCAGGCGCTGCAGCAGCGCGATCTCGAGCAGCCCGGGGATGTTTCTCGTGAGAATGAGAGTTGTGATGCCGATGATGATCGCCATGGTGAGGTCGGCGATCGTCACGCGCTGCACGGCGGCCGCCGGCTCCGATGCGCCCGCCGCACCGCGATCTGAGGCTTGTCCGGGCAGCGGCAGCGAGAGATTGCCGCCGCCGGTGGAAGCGCCGTTGCCCTGGCTGGCGCCTTCATTGCCGGCCGGCTGCACCGCGGGCGAGGCAGGTTCAACTTCCATCGTCCGCAGGCTCTCGGGGCGCTCGCTGACTCGTTCGACCGGCCCGAAATGCGGCCAGAGTTCGAATTGGTCGAGCAGCCCCAGCGCCGGCAGGACGTTGTTCCAGATCCCCCACAGCGCGACGAGCATCACGAGCACCGCGGCGCTGCGGAACAGTTGCAGGGTCTGCGCATTGGCCGCGGGCAGGTCGATTTCCTCTTCGGTGATCGCGGCCGATTCGGCGGGCGTCTGCTCAACGCTCTCCGCCTGCTCCTGTGCGGCTGCACGGCGCTTGAGCGCCTGGTCAATGGCCACGCGGCGGCGCGTCACCCAGAGCCAGCGGTAGAACAGCGCCGAGACGATGATCATGAGCAGGCCCAGCAGCAGCGTCGCGCTGAGCCCCTGCTGCAGGCGCTGGGCGGAATAGAAGTAGCCCAGCCCCGTCAGCACCGCCAGGAACAGCGGCAGGCAGACCAGAACAAGAAACCACAGCCCGCTCAGCCGCGCCAGCCAACTGCCGCGCAGCGGCGCGAAATACGGGCGCAGGATCGGTCCGTGCGGGCGAAGCGTGCGCTGGATGAACAGCGCCAGCACGACTATGCCTGCAATGAACGCGAGCCGCGCCAGCGACTCGCTGGTCCACTCGTGGCCGTCGCTGCTCACGACGCGGAACAGCACGTCGAGCGGCACGACCAGGCACTCCAGCCAGAAAATCTGCCGCCGCACCGCTGCAACCGACTCGCGGGGCCAGCGGAGGTGCACTTCGGCAAACCCGCCGCTGCGGCAGGCGCGCCGCCCGACCTCGAGCGCCAGCCACACGACGGCCGTGGCGCGAAGCGCTTCCACAAGCGACTGGATGGCCGGCGGCGCATCGGGACTGACCGCCAGAATCTGCGCGACGAGCAGCATGAGCAGCGGCCACAGAAGCGACCCGAGCAGCAGCAGCCCGATCGCCTTGACCGTTGGCCGGAACGACGGCCTCAACCGGTCGCGGTTCAGTTCTTCGGCCAGCGCTTCGCGCACCCGCCCGATGCGTCGACCCGAGAACAGCAGCAGAGACCACGCCGCCAGAGGGACGATCAGGACAACATACGGGACCGGATCCCGCTGCGCTCCGATGCGAAAGGCGTCGTAGGTGCTGCGCCAGATGGTGGGATCCGCGAAGCGCGACAGGACTTCGCCGGCGGCCCGCAGGTCCGACCAGCGAAGCGGCGACGTGCTGCGGATCCACAGGATGCGCTCGTCAATGAACGAGATGTACTCTTCCGTCACCCCCAGCAGCGCCCGCTCGGCCGTGTCCGCCTCGGAGAACTCCTCACTCAGGTCGCGCAGGGTTTCAACCACACGCGCCAGCAGCGCGCTCTGGGCGCGGAGTTCTTCGGTCAGCCGTAGGCTCACGGCCTCGCGCTCCTCGCGCGGAATGGCGCTGTCGAGCGACTCCATGCGCCGCTCGACGGCGGCGCCGATGTCGCGGATTTCATCGAGTTCGCGCTCGAACTTGAACTGCTCGCCCAGGGCTTCGGAAAGGCGCTGCTGCCGCTGCCGCATCTCCTGGCGCAACGTTCGAACATTGGGCAGATCGCCGCGGCGCCGGCCGAGGATCATGCCCACCGTGTTGGTGAGGCCCGCTCGCTCGATCTCTTCAAAGCTGCGCGCGAACTGAGCGCGCACGTCGCGCACCTCCGCCTCGAGCGCCTGCCGCTTCTTCTGCGCCTGCTGATGCTGCCCGATGAGCTGTTCGTGTCGGCTGGCGAGTTCGGTGCGCTCTTTGAGCAGGTCCTGGATCACCGGGTGCTCGTTGGCGGCCTGCTGCAGCGCGCGACGCGCTTCGTCGGCCACCCGGCGCGCTTCCACTTCGCGCGCTTCATTAAGAGTCTGCCGCCAGGCCTCAAGACGCTTCTCCGCCTGGCTGACGCGCCGGGCGGCGCGGTCCTGCCGGGCCCGAAGCGCCTCACGGCGAGCCTCGATCGACTGCTGCTCCGTTTCCAGCTCAGTGATCCGCTGCTCGAGCGCCCGGCGATGCACGATGTGCTGGAGCAGTTCCAGGCGCGAGAGTGGATCGATCGCGCCCAGCGCGCGGCCGCTCTCGATCTCGTCGTTGACCGTCTCGATTTCCTGCCTCGCTCGCGCAATGGACGTCGGGATCTCCTCCCGAAGCAGCGTTCGCTTCCTGGCCTCATCTTCGAGGTTGGTCACGTCTTCGCGGGCGGCCTTGAGTTCCGCCTCCGCCTGCGACACGCCCTGCTCGAGCTGCTGAATGCTCTGGCCTGCAGGGATCTCGATCGCGGCAGGCGGCAACGCCAATTCACCTCGGATCTGCTCGAGTAGCAGCGGAGCATTGGCGATACGCTGGTTGAGGTCCTCGATCTTGTTCAAAGAGGTCTGGATGCTCGTGAGGTCGGCGGAGATGGCGCTGAGCCGCTCGCGGGCGTCGGCCCGGCGCGACTCCTCGAGCCCGGCCAGCGACTCGAGCGCATCGCCGAACGGCACCCGCTCAGCTTCCGTGAGTTTGGGAAGAATCTCCTCAACCAGCGTGCGAATGTCGGGCGGTGCGGCCGGCGGCTGCGCATCCTGCCCGGCCAGCGGAGCGGCAAGCGACAACCATGCCGCCACGACCAGAAGCAGCAGCGCCGCTCGCTTCACTCCGCCCATCGCAACGCCGTGCCGATCGCTCCACCGCAGCATGCGGTGATAGTAGGGCCGGCACAGCGAGAGCCGCTATGAATGGCCGTGTCCGTTCCCATTGGCACGGTTCGCACCGCTTGCCGCGTGATTTGAAGCGCCATTGGCGCCATTGGCGGCGTGGCGCCGACGGCGGCCGATCCATCCGAATCGGTGGAAGAGCCACAGCGTGCCGCCACCGACCGCGATCATGACGGCCCAGATGGCGGGATACCCCCACCGCCACTTCAGTTCGGGCATGTTCCACGGCGAGACGCTCGTGTCAAAGTTCATGCCGTACACGCCAACGATAAAGGTCAGCGGCAGAAACACGGTGCCGATCATCGCCAGCACCTTCATGACCTCGTTGGTGCGCTGGCTCAGTTGCGAGAGGTAGACCTCCATGAGGCTGCTGCAGATCTCGCGGTGCGTCTCGATGAGATCGATGATCTGCACGACGTGGTCATAGCAGTCGCGCAGGTAGATTCGCGTTTCGGCGGACACGAGCTTGGTCTCACTGCGCAACAGCAGGTTGAGCGGGTCGCGCAGCGGCCAGACGGACCGCCGCAGCGTCACCAGGTCGCGCCGAATGCAGTGCAACTCCGTGAGCACCTGTTCGTCCGCGGCGGAAAACACACGCTCCTCAAGCAGTTCCAGCCGGTCGCCGAGCCCCTCAAGAATCGGAAAGTACGAGTCGATGATTGCGTCGATCAGGGCGTATGCAAGGTAATCCGGCCCGCGGGCGCAGATGCGGCTGTTGGTCTCGTGAATACGGGCGCGAATCGGATCAAAGCAGTCGCCCGGCCGCTCCTGAAACGTGGCCACCAGGTCCGCCTTGAGGCAGATGCTGATCTGCTCGGTCGTCAGCGCGCCGTCGGCGTGCGGCTCGCGAATGACGAGGTAGATGTAATCGTCGTACTCTTCGACCTTGGGCCGCTGGTACACGTTGCAGATGTCTGCCACGGTGAGCATGTGCAGGCCGATCATCGAGCCGATCGTCGAAATCGACGCGCTGCTGCCCACGCCATCGACGTTGATCCACCTCGTGCCGCCCTTGACGGCGTCGAGACTGAGCTCCGCCGGATTCTGGATCACGAGGTCGCTGCACGCCGTTGGCGAGCAGGCCATCACGCGGATGAGCGACGGGGTGGCGGCCGGATCGATGGCAATCGTGCCGGGCTTGGCGCCGGGAGGCGGCCGCTTCGTGCGGCGCTGGGCATGCTTGCGACGCTTGTGGCCAATGCGGCTCATCGACGCTCCTGTGGGTTCGGCGCCGCTGGGCGCCGCGCGAGCCCGGTCGATGACACTATCGGCAACGCGCCCGGCAGGACTCGAACCTGCAACCCTCGGTTCCGAAGACCGATGCTCTATCCAATTGAGCTACGGGCGCAACACGCGGCCAGGCACAGTGGCCCCAACCACGGAAAATGAGGGTAGCACCCATCTCCGAACGGGCAATCGCCATCAGTGCTGGCTTACGCCGCGCGTCGGTCGTATCTTTGCTCGGCGGCGCGGCCGCCGGCGAGCACCCGTAGCTCAGCAGGATAGAGCAGCGGTTTCCTAAATCGCAGGTCGGAGGTTCGAATCCTCCCGGGTGCGCTTCAGACATCAAATTCCAAGGAACGACCGTGAGCCATCCATTCTTCCAAGCCCATCGCGACGCACTGGCCAAGGCTGTCGAGGCCATCCACAGCCGCGCCTACTGGAGCGCCTACCCCGAAGTCCCCAGCGGCAAAGTCTACGGCGAAACAGCGAAAGACGACGGCGAAAAGGCGTTCCAGTCGCGGCTCAACCGCCCCTTCGACCTGCCCGGCCACCCGGGCGCCGGTCAGGTCGGCGCTGAGGCGTCGCCATACGGCTTTGATCTCGGCATCACCTATCCAAAGGTCGAACTCGACGGTCTCTTTACCGCGGTCGGCGCAGCAGAGCAAGGCTGGAAGAAGGCCAGCGTCGAGGACCGCGTCGGCGTCTGTCTCGAAATTCTCCACCGCCTGAATCGGCGCAGTTTCGAGATGGCCCTGGCTGTGATGCACACGACCGGCCAAGGCTGGATGATGGCCTTCCAGGCCGGCGGGCCGCACGCCCAGGATCGCGGCCTCGAAGCCGTGGCCTACGCCTGGGACGAGATGCAGCGCACGCCCGCGCAGGCGATCTGGTCCAAGCGCGTCGGCAAAGACGAGACTGTTACGCTGCGCAAGACCTTCCGGATCGTGCCGCGCGGCATTGCGCTGACCATCGGCTGCTCAACCTTCCCGACGTGGAACGGCTACCCCGGCATCTTCGCGAGCCTCGCCACCGGCAATGCAGTCGTCGTCAAGCCGCATCCGGGGGCCATTCTGCCCCTGGCGATCACCGTTGAAGTCGCGAGGCAAGTGCTCGCAGAGGCCGGCTTCGACCCGAATGTCATCACCCTCGCCGCCGATGAACTCAGCGCCCCCATCACCAGAGATATCGTGCAGCGGCCCGAGATAAAGATCATCGATTACACCGGTGGCAGCGCGTTCGGCGAGTGGATCGAACAGAACGCCAGGCAGGCGATCGTCTACACCGAAAAGGCGGGCGTGAACTCGGTCATCATCGACAGCGTGGACAACCTTAAGGCCGTCACGGGCAATCTCGCCTTCACCTTGAGCCTGTATTCGGGCCAGATGTGCACGACGAGTCAGAACATCTTCATTCCGCGCGAGGGGATCGAGACGAGCGAAGGGCACAAGTCATTCGATGAAGTCGCCGGAGCGCTGGTGAAGGCGGTGGACTGGTTCCTCGGCGAGCCGAAGCGAGCCGCGGAGGTGCTCGGCGCCATTCAGAACGAGAACACCGCCCGCCGGGTCGATCAGGCCAAAGACGAGGGGCTGGCGGTGCTGCGCGAGTCGACGCCCGTGAACAACGAAGCGTTCCCGAAGGCTCGCATCCGCAGTCCGCTCATTCTCAAGGCCGACAGCCGAGACCGCGACAAGTTTGCCCGCGAGATGTTCGGCCCGATCGCATACGTCGTCGCAACCGCCAACACGGATGAGAGCATCCGGCTCGCGACCGAGGTCGCGCGAAACCAGGGCGCGATCACTTGCGCGCTGTATTCGACGGACCCGCAAGTCATCCACCGGGCCGAGGAGGCGACGGCCGACGCCGGCGTACCGCTCTCGACGAATCTCACGGGCTCAATCTGGGTGAACCAGGCCGCGGCGTTCAGCGACTTCCATGTTTCAGGCGCCAATCCGTCGGGCAACGCCACACTGTGCGACAGCGCGTTCGTCGCCGGCCGCTTCCGGATCGTGCAGAGCCGCATGCCGGTCGCAAATTGAGATGGAAAGACTTAGCCGCAAAGAGGCACAGAATGCGCAAAAGGGGGAATGGACAGATTGCGAATTCTCGATTCCTGGGTATCTTCCCTTTTGAGACCTCTGCGCCTTTTTGCGGCTATTCTGAATCTCTTCGTGTCTCTGTTGTGACTTTGTGTTGAAGGTCCAGGGTGCCATCGCATGCCGTGTTACGAATTCATGGGCGTTCGGCCGGTGGTGGATGCGACGGCGTTCATCCACCCCACTGCTTCGCTCATCGGCGACGTGATCGTCGGCCCCGGCTGTCTCGTCGGGCCGGGCGCTTCGCTGCGCGGCGACATCGGTCAACTGGTACTCAAGGCGGGCTCCAACGTGCAGGACAACTGCACGCTCCACTGCTTTCCCGGTAAGAATGTCGTGGTCGAAGAAGACGGCCACATCGGCCACGGCGCCGTGCTGCACAGTTGCACGATCAAGCGCAACGCCATGGTCGGCATGATGGCGGTAGTCATGGATGACGCGGTCATCGGCGAAGAGGCGTTCGTCGGGGCACTGAGTTTCGTCCGGGCCGGGATGATCGTGCCGACGCGCACGCTCGTGGCCGGCATTCCCGCCAAGCCGATCCGCGAACTGAGCAAAGATGAAGTGCGGTGGAAGACCGAGGGCACGCGCATCTACCAGCAGCTCGCGCGCAACTACAGTGCGAGTTTCAGGGAAGTGCCGCCGCTGCGCGAGATCGAGTCCGACCGGCCGAAGGTGCCGCTGCACGACTACGCGCCCAAGCACGAGCAGAAGTGAAACGCACGTCCGCCCCGCGCGGCGCTTTGAGCTTCACCGCGCCGCGTCGCTGAGCAGTTCGCACATGGATGGGTGCGGGTGCACCGTGCCGGCGAGGTCGTCGAGTTCGACGCCCATCTCCACGGCCAGCGCGCCTTCGCCGATCATCTCAGCAGCGCCGGCGCCGACGATGCCCACGCCCAGCACGATCTTGGTGTCGGGGTCGTAGATGAGTTTGGTCAGGCCGTCCACGCGATTCATGCCCACGGCCCGCCCCGAGGCGCCCCAGGGGATCTTGGCCACCTTGTGCGGAACGCCCTGTTCGTTCGCCTGAGACTCCGTCAGGCCGCACCACGCGACATTCGGATCCGTGAACAGCACGCGCGGCGCCGCCAGGGAGTCAAACCCGCTGTTCCAGCCGGCGACGACTTCAGCCGCAACGCGCCCCTGCGCCAGCGCGCGATCCGCCGACCACGGCGGCCCCGTGACATCGCCCACCGCCAGGATGCGCGACTCGCTCGTGCGCATCTGCCCATCGACGGTGATGAACCCCGCCGAATCGCACTCCACTTTCGTGCGATCGAGACCGAGGTCGCGCGTGTTGCCCGTCTGCCCGACCGCGATGATCACCCGATCGAACTCCAACTGGCGCTGGCCTTCCTTCGTCTCGACACCGACCTGTGCGCTCGATGCTCCGATGCTCGCGGAAGTCACGGTCGCGCCGAGCAGCACTGAGTTGAGATTCTCCACGAGCGCGCGGTGCAGCGGCCGCACGATGTCCACATCTCCCGCAGGCAGGATCTGCGCCTCGGTCGCAGCGAGCGTGACCTTGCTGCCCAGTGCGGCGTAGATCATGGCCAGTTCAATGGCCTGCGCTGCGCCGCCGAGCACCAGCAGTGACTCAGGAATCGATTCAATTTGCAGCGCTTGCCACGGGTTGATGACGATTCGCTCGTCGAAAGTCATGAGCGGGTGTCCGGCCGGACGCGCGCCGACCGCGACGATCGCCTTGCGGAACTTGAGGCGAGGGATCGACCCGCCGTGGATCGAGAGGTTCTTGCCGTCGTCGAATGAGGCCCGGCCCGCGATGACCTCGACGCCGAGTTTCTTCGCCCGGCTCGCCAGGCCGGATGACAGCCGGTCCGTGGACTGATGCACCCAGGCGCGCACCATTTCCAGATCAATCCGCGGCTGCCCGTACTCGACGCCGAACGCCGCGGCCCGGCGACCCAGCCCGATGATCTCGGCGATGTGCAGCAGCGTCTTGCTTGGCACGCAGCCCGCGTGCAGGCAAATGCCGCCAAGGTCTTTGCGGCTGTCAACGATGATCGTCTGGATGCCGAGTTCGGCAGCGCGAAACGCGGCGCTGTAGCCGCCGGGTCCGGAGCCGATGACGACCAGATTCGCTTCCTGCGTGAACTCGCCGACAACCATTTGCGTGCCTCTCGTGGAGAGCGCATCCTTCCGACTCATGCCGTCTAGAGGAGCAGTCGGGCCGGATTCTCGAGTCCGCCGATGACCTGCTGCATGAAGGCGACTTCGTGCCCGCCGTCGGCGATGCGGTGATCGAACGAATGACTGATGGGCAGAATAAGACGCGGCTGCACGCTGCCATCTACCACCCATGGCATCTGCCTCGTGCGGCCCAGCGCCATGACCGCGCCCTGGCCCGGCGGGATGATCGGCGTCGAGTAGCGGCTGCCGCCCAGCGCCCCGGGGTTGGAGATCGTGTACGTGCCGCCGCGCGTGTCGTTGACGGTAAACGAGGCGCTCCGCGCTTTGTCCGCAAGTTCGTTCAACGCGTCGGCGATGGCCACGATCCCGAGCTGATCCGTGTTGCGAATGACCGGCGTGATCAGACCGCGCTCCGTGTGCACCGCCACGGCGATGTTGATGTAGCGGCGGTAGATGATCTGGTCGTTTTCGGCGTCGAACTGAGCGTTGAACTCAGGATGCATCGTCAGCGCGCGGGCCACCGCGCGAATGATGAACGCGAGCATCGTGATCTTCCGATGACCGTTCTCGGCCGCCGGGTAGCCGCGACGCAGGCGGTCGAGCTCGGTAACGTCCGCGTCGTCGCTGTCGGTGACGTGCGGGATCGTGGACCACGACTGCGTCATGTTGGCTGCGATGGTGCTTCGGGCCCGCGAGTTCTTCTGCGTGCGGATCGGCCCCCAGTTGTCATGCCCGTCCTCACCCGGAGGTTCGACGGCGGCATGAAGTGCGGGCGCCGGCGGAGGCGAAGCCTTCGATCGAACTCCGGTGGGCAGAGCTGAGCGAACAGGCGAAGCGCCGGACGCGGCTCGCTCGACATCGGCGCGGGTGATGCGACCGTTGGGCCCGCTGCCCTGCACGGTTTCGATGTCGATGCTGTGCTTGCGCGCGAGCTTGCGGACGGCGGGCGAAGCCGGCGCCCTTCGCACCGGAGGCGCGGCTGTCGCCACCCCGCCGTTGCCGGAATGCGGAGCCGGCGGGTGAGTGCTGCGTGCGCGCGCCGCCGACTCACTCGACTTTGATTCGACCTCGGCAGCGGACGAACCCGCGGCGTCGCCGACGGTGACCATCACGTCACCCACGTGCACGAGCTGTCCTTCCTGCACGTGCCATTTCGCGATCGTGCCGGTGAAAGGCGAGGGAATCTCGACGGATGCCTTGTCCGTCTCGACTTCCATCAGCGGCTCATCTTCGCGAATCGCCTCGCCGGCCTTGACCATCAGGCGCACGATCTGCCCCTCATGCACACCTTCGCCAAGATCAGGGAGTTTGAAATCTCTCGTTGCCATGCTCTCGTCCAACATTCACCACCAAGGGCACGAAGTCACCAAGAGGTCACAAAGCAGAACTTGGAGTTGCCCCCGGTCATCCGAGCCGATGCCTCGACATGATCTTCGTGCCTCCTTTTTGACGTCGTGTCCCTCGTGGTAAGCGCTGTTCCTCCGAAGCCAGTTCATGTCCACTGCATGGTTTCCTTCACCGCGACGACGATCGAATCGCTGTCGGGCAGGTAATGCTTTTCAACCTGGAAGTACGGGAAGTGGATGTCAAAGCCCGTTACGCGTTTGATCGGCGCAAGCAGGTATTCGAATGCATGCTCGTTGAGGCGCGCGATAATCTCCGCCGCGACGCCGCACATGCGCGGCCCTTCGTGCACCACGACGCAGCGCCCCGTCTTGCTGACCGATTCGACAAGCGTCTGCGTATCCATCGGCTTGATTGAGAGGAGATCGATGACCTCGACGTCGATGCCGTGCTCCTCCACCAGATCATCGGCCGCTTCGAGGACCGGCCGCATCATCGCCCCATAGCCGATGAGCGTCACGTCGGCGCCGGGCCGGACCACCTGCGCCTTGCCGATTTCCATGACTTCCGGCTCTTCGCTCACCTCCTCGCGAAAGGCGCGGTAGACGGCTTTAGGCTCGTAGAAGACGACAGGATCGGGGTCGGCGATCGACGCCGCCAGCAGAGCCCGCGCGTTGCGGGGCCCGGATGGAATGACCACTTTGAGGCCGGGCGTGTGGGCCCAGTAGGCCTCGCGCGATTCGCTGTGATGCTCGACAGCCCGGATGCCGCCGCCGTAGGGCGCTCGCATCACCATCGAGATCGGATAGCGGCTGCGCGAGCGGTTGCGGAGTCGGGCCATGTTCTGCTCGATCTGGTCGAACGCCTGCATGGTGAAACCGGAGAACTGAATCTCTGCAACAGGCTTGAGGCCGTACACCGCCATGCCGACCGCCGTGCCGATGATCGAATCCTCCGCCAGAGGCGTGTCGAGCACGCGATCAGCGCCGAAGCGCTCCAGCAGGCCCTTGGTGACGCGGAACACGCCGCCGTTCACGCCGACGTCTTCGCCCATGATGCAGACGCGATCGTCGGCGGCCATGGACTCGCCAAGCGCCAGATTCAGTGCCTCGACCATTGTGAGTTGCGACATGGTGGGTCTCAGTATGCTCCCCTTCGCACAGCCTTCGGGTCGCAGCTTAAAATTCAACGCGCTACTGCACGCCCTTGCGCTTGAGGCGCTCCAGGTACTCCGCCTTCTGCTCGCGCAACTCTGCGGGCAACTGTTCGTACACGAAATCGAATATCTCTTCCGGCCGTGCGACCGCCAGTTCGCGGAACCGGTCGCGCGCCGCGATCACTTCAGCCTCGATCTCTTCGTTGATCCGCGCGATCGCATCATCATCGAGCACGTCCCTGCTCTTCAGGTATGACTCAAAGCGGAGGATCGGGCACTTGCCCTCCCACGTCTTGACCTCTTCGTCCTTGCGGTACACCTTCGGGTCATCTGCGGTCGTGTGCAGACTCATGCGGTAGGTCACGGCCTCGACGAGGTATGGCCCGCGACCACTGCGTGCATGATCGATGGCGCGCGTGCACGCAGCGATCATGCCCAGCACGTCGTTGCCATCCACGCGCACGGCCGGGATGCCGAACCCCACGCCGCGCGCCGCCAGCACCGTGTTGCCCGCCTGCTTCTCAAGCGGAGTTGAGATCGCCCAGCCGTTGCTCTCGACGATGAACACGATCGGCGCCTTGTAGACGGCGGCGAAGTTGAACGCCTCGGCCACGACTCCCTGCGAAGAAGCACCGTCGCCGAAGTTCGTCACGACCACGGCGTCGTCCTTGCGAACCTTGATTCCCATCGCCACGCCCGTCGCGACCGGCACGTGCGAACCGATGACGATCGAGAACGGCAGCTCGTTGGCGACTTCCGGGATCGCGAAGCCTTCGAAGTAACCCGCCCACAGAAGCAGCAACTGCTCCATCGTCCAGCCGCGCCAGACCTGCGCACCGATCGAGCGATAGGAAGGCGAATACCAGTCGGTCGGCCGCATCGGATAGACCTGGCCGATCTGCGTTGCCTCCTGCCCGAGGCCCGGCGCAAAGGTGCCCATCTCGCCCTGGCGCTGCATGGCGAGCATGCGCTGGTCAAAGCGCCGCGAACGGACCATACCGCGGTAGAGGCGCAGCAGTTCATCATCGGGCAGGCCGGGCTCGAGCGCGGCGTCAACGACGCGGCCCTTCTCGTCGAGCACGCGAATCACTTCCACGCGGCCAAGATCAATCGTCTCCACGGAATTGCTATCGACGCGAACGGGCCGGTTCTCCACCGGCGCGGTCGAGGCGGTCGAATTGGCCGAACGTGGCGACATGGCGGCAGCAGGTCTCCGAGCGGACAGCAGGTTCGGAGCATCCTACGCGAGCGGCAACGCGCTCGCCAGAACGGCGCGCCGATCACACGTTCTTGAGATGCTCAAAACTGTTGCGGCAGGCGTCGCAGTAGTAGATCATGCGGCAGCGGGTCGGGCCGAATGGGCTGTCCAGGTGCGTCTTCGTCGAGCCACAGAACGGGCAGGGCACGGCCGCAGCACCCACCGTCAGCGGCACGGTCGCGCCGGCCGCGCCGTGCACCTCCAGTCGACTCCCGGTCTCGGGCACCGTCACGCCGTGCTCGCGCAGCGCTGCGCGGCCGGCGTCGGTAATGCGCTGCACCGACCATGGCGGATCGTTCACCCACCGCACGTTCACGGAGGCGACCCCCGGGAGGCGGCCCAGGCGCATCTCGATGTCGCGCGAGATCATCTCCAGAGCTGGACAGCCGACAAAGGTGGGAAGCGCCACGACGTTTATTGCGCTGCCGGACACGTCGACGGACTCGATGAGCCCGAGATCAACGATGCTGATGGGCATCTCCGGATCAGGGATCGAGCGCAGCACGTCGAAGATGGCCTGGCGATTGATCATCATCACCACGCGGCCCGAGGTTCGAGGCGGTAGACCTCACACATCTCTTCGAGCATCGGAGCGAGGTACTGCGTGTGTACGCCGCGCCGCCCGCCGCGATCGTCAGGCGATCCGATATCGAACTGCACCGTCAGGTGACTCTGGCCGAGGACGTGTTGAACGGCGCCGGTCCATTGGTCGTACATCGTGAAGTCGCTGCCCGGATACAGCCCCGCATCGACGAGCGACTTGAGCTCGTCGAGCGGCTCGAAGAGTTCCGTGGCGAGCGGGCCGATCGCGTCGATCGCTCCCTGCATCCGGCGGTGCGATTCCGGCGTGCCCGTGCCGAGGCGCACCATCCAGTCATCGACGTGCTGCACGTGCACCTGCTGCTCGGCGACAAGCCGCCGGGCCAGGTCGGACAGCGGCTTCCACGCCGACTGCGAAAATCGCGTGAGGCGCAGCAGGTCGAAATGATTGCAGAAGAACCGCCGAACAATCGCCGTCGCCCAATCGAACTCATCGGGCACTTCGACAATCGCAGCACAGCGGTACTGCTCAGGTGTGCGCCCAAAGGCGAGTTCATCGGCGCTGCGGCCGTCGATCGAGCCGGCCAGTTCGTACAAAGCGGCAGCGTGAGCCATGTCATCCTGGGCCAGCGAAGAAAACGCGATGTCCTCTTCAAGGATGGGACCCAGCCCTGTCCACTCGCTGTTGCGGTGGCCGAGAAAGAGCTTGTCATCAGCCGCCGCGAGCAGCAGATTGACCAGCGGCTTGCGAAGATGTTCGGGCAGATCGGGCATGGGAGTGCTCAAAACGCTTCCTTGAGATCGTCCTTTTCATATTCCTTGAGCGAGTGTTCATCGCGGAACCGCGTCCACTTCTCGCGCACGTCTTTGCTGTAGCCGCGCGCCAGGCGGTAACTCTGATCGGAGAATCGCCAGATGACGTCGCCGGGGCCCGTGCTGGCGATGAGATGCTGCGGCACGACCCAGAGCGAGTAGTACTTTCGCGGATCGGAGTGAATTCGCCGCGCCTGATCGATCGCCTCCGCCGGGCTGCGCGCCTGCACCGTCTCGGCCGAAACGTGCCCGGCCCCGCGCCGCGGCTGAACGAACACCTGGTACATCTCCACGGCGCCGACGTCGCGGCTGGCGGGATGCGCCGCGTCGGTTCCTGAAACAGATTCGACAGGCACGGCCCAGATGGCCACGCACTCCTGATCCTGGCCGTAGTGCTCGCGCGCGAAGATCAGCGCCATGTCATCGTCGGCCGCGTCGAGGTAGCCGGCGTACAGATGCGGCTGACCCGGCTTCAGCTGCGTGAAGATCACGTAGCCGCGCAGATCCTCCTCGGGCGGCGTCGTCAGTTCGCCGCTGATCAGTTCAACCTCATCGCGCAACTTGGACATGCGGCAGTGCCCTCTCTCAAGCCGCCGGCGGCAGCGACGTGGAACCGTTCAGGATCGCATGGCGCACCCAGTGGCCCTGCTCATACGACATCCGCCGCAGCGCGAGCCGCTTGGCGTTGCACGGCCCGTTGCCGCGAATGACTCGGAAGAACTCATCCCAGTCCGGTTGGGTGAACTCCCAGTGACCGGTTTGCTTGTTGAATGCGATCTTGTCATCCGGCCGGCTGGCGGTGACCAAGCCGTTTTCGTCCTTCTCGACCACGTTGATCTTCAGGCCGAGATCGATCGCGGCAGGGACAAATCGATCGACGAATCGCTGGCGCAGTTCGTCGTTGGTGACCGTCTTCATCCGCCAGCGCATCGGCGGCAACTGGTGTGCGTTGGGCTTGTCCGGCGGGCCGAAGAACATGAGCGATGGGCCCCACCAGCGGTCGAAGGCGTCCTGGGCCATCTCCTTCTGCCGCGGCGTGCCGCTCATGAGCGTGAGCACCATGTCTTCGCCGCTCTTGAAGTGGAACGCCTCTTCCATGTTGATGCGCCGCATGGTGCGGACGTACGGGCCGTAGCCGCCGTCGGCCAGCGTCTTCTGGTTCATGATCGCGGCCCCGTCGATGAGCCACTGGATCATGGCGATGTCGCCCCACTGCGGCGCCGGGTAATTGAAGCAGTTGTGGTACTTCGTCTTGCCGGTGATCAGGTCGCGCAGCATGGCATCCCGCGACTTGCCGAGATCCTGCGAGACGCGGTAGAGCATCTGGCCGTGCCCGACTTCATCCTGTACCTTGGCGGTCAGCGCGAGTTTGCGCTTGAGCGACGGGGCGCGGGTGATCCACTCGCCCTCGGGCAGCGCGCCGATGATCTCGCTGTTGGCGTGATGCTCGGCCATCATGAGCATGCCCTTGCGGTACGCGGCAGGCATCCAGTCATCCACTTCGATGAGCTGTCCGGCGTCAATCTTCGCCTGGAATTCCGCCAGGAGTTGCGGATCTTCCTTCGATTCGTGGTCGACGTGAACACCGATGTTTGCACTGCCTGACATCAGATACCTCTTCTGTAGACACGATCCGGGTCGTGTGACTAAGCGCCCTCAAAAATCGTCGCCACACCCTGGCCGACTCCGACGCACAATGTCGCCAGGCCGACCCTCGCCTTCGTCCGCCTCATCTCGTGAACGAGAGTCGTGACCAGCCTCGCCCCCGAGCAGCCCAGCGGGTGGCCCATGGCGATGGCCCCGCCATTGGGGTTTACATTGGCTCTCTCCAGGCCCAACTGCCGCAGGACGGCAAGGCTCTGCGCCGCGAACGCCTCGTTCAACTCAATAATATCCAGACATCCGAGTCCTTTGTTGTAGCGCTGCATCACCTTCTTCGTTGCCGAAACCGGGCCGATGCCCATGCATGCGGGATCGACGCCCGCCGCGGCGTTGGGGCCGACGAACGCCAGCGGCCGCA
This sequence comes from Phycisphaerales bacterium, assembly GCA_020852515.1. NCBI lineage: Bacteria > Pseudomonadati > Planctomycetota > Phycisphaerae > Phycisphaerales > Phycisphaerales bacterium. Next base: position 60,709 of record JADZAS010000025.1, on the reverse strand, counting down.
AGCCGAGTTCTGTCGCCCGGCCTGCCTCGACGAGCAGCAGCGCTGCCGCGCCGTCGTTGATGCCCGATGAATTCCCGGCCGTAACGGTGCCCTGATCGTCTTTGGCGAACGCCGGCCGCAGTTTGATCAGCGCCTCGAGCGTGGTCTCCGGGCGCGGATGCTCATCAGTATCCACCACTACCGCCGGCCCTTTGCGCTGCGCGATCTCCACGGGGACGATCTCATCGGAGAACTTTCCGGCTGCGTTTGCCGCAGCCCACTTCTGCTGGCTCGCCAGTGCGAATCGATCCTGATCGGCCCGGCTGATCTCGTACTTGCGGGCCACGTTTTCAGCCGTCTCGCCCATTGAGAACGGGTAGTACGCCTTGGCCAGCCTCGGGTTGGTGAAGCGCCAGCCGATAGTCGTGTCGAACACTTCGGGGGCCGTGCGGTCCCACGCATGTTCGTGCTTGCCGAAGACGAACGGCGCCCGGCTCATCGACTCGACGCCGCCGGCAATCATCACATCTCCGGCGCCGCTCTCGATCATGCGGGCGGCGATGTTGATCGCATCAAGCCCCGAAGAGCACAGCCGGTTGATCGTGCAGCCAGCCACGGTGTCGGGCAGGCCCGCGAGCAGGGCCGCCATGCGGGCGACGTTGCGATTGTCCTCGCCGGCCTGGTTGGCGGCGCCGAAATAGACCTCTTCGACCAGAGCCGGATCGACGCCGGTGCGCTTCACCACCTCGCCAATGACTAGCGCGGCCAGGTCGTCGGGCCGGATCGACGCCAGCGCCCCGCCGTAGCGGCCGATGGGCGTGCGGACGGCGTCAATGATCGCGACTCTTCGCATGGCGGATGATAGCGAAATGCAGAGCGAAGGCGGCGAACCGCGGGCAATTCAGGATGCGACTTCGGCCAGCGGCTGGGCGCGATAGCGGTCGCTATCGGAGGATTCGGCAAGCATGGCGAGGACCTCATCGCAGAGATCCGGTCCGATGGCGCGCATCCACTCGAACGGCCCGCGCGGATAGTTCACGCCGAAGCGCATCGCCGTGTCGATGTCTTCCCGCTGCGCCACGCCCCGGCGCAGCGCCTGGGTCGCCTGGGCGAAGATGCACACGAGAATGCGGGCGAAGATGTAGTTCTGCAGTTCCGAGCCCACGCGCTGCCCGCCGCGCCGAGCGAATCGCCCGAACAGATCGCGCTGCGAATCTGAAAGCGCCAGGGGCCGGCGCTGCACTTCGATCGCCGGTCTCGGCGGCTCCGTCGAGTAGTCGTAGCAGCCGCGCCCGCTCTTGCGGCCGAGGTGGCCCTGGGCGACGATGCGCTCCTGCAGGGCGCTGGGTTCGAGCAGCGCCGGGCGGCCGAGTTGCTCCCAGACGGACCGGGCCGCCGCCGTGTTGATGTCCATGCCGATGAGATCCGCCAGTTCAAGCGGCCCCATGCGAAAGCCCCCCACCTCGCGCATGGCCGCGTCAATCTCATCGACGCCCGCCAGGCCCGCCTCGAGCAGGCGAAAAGCCTCAAGGTAGTACGGCCGGGCCACGTGGTTGACGATGAAGCCCGGCGCATCCGACGCACGCGCCACTTCCTTGCCCCACTGATGCGCGATCTGGGCCACTCGATCAACGACGAGCGGATCGGTCTGCTTGCCGGCGATCACCTCGACGAGTTTCATCACGGGCGCCGGATTGAAGAAGTGCATGCCCACCAGGCGCTGCGGCTGGCCCACGGCCTCGCCGAGCTTCGTGACCGAAAGCGAAGAAGTGTTGGTCGCCAGGATTGCATCCGGCCGCAACGACGGCAGCGCCTCGCGAAAGGCGGCCGCTTTGACGTCCAGCCGCTCGACAATGGCCTCGATGACCAGTTCGCACTCGCTCAGGCAGTCGGGGCACGTTGCCACGCACAGGCGCGACACCGCATCGTCGTGGTCCTCAGCGCTGATGCGATCCTTTTCGAGCAGGCGATCGAGTCGCTGCACGATGCCGTCGATCGCCCGCCGGGCGGTTGGTTCATCGACCTCGCGCAGCTCCACCATCCAGCCGTTCATCGCGGCGACCTGCGCGATGCCCGCGCCCATCGTGCCTCCCCCGATGATGCCGACGGTGCTGGTGTGCATCACTTACCCGTGAAATTCGGCTTGCGTTTCTCAATGAAGGCTATCACGCCCTCGGAGTGGTCGGCCGTCATTCCGGCCGTTTCCTGCGCAAATGCCTCGGCAACGAGTTGCTCGTCGAGGCTGTTCTCGAACGACTTGCGAAGAAGTTGCTTGGTCAGCGCGATGCCGCGGCCCGGCAGCGATGCCAGCCGGCCCGCGAGAGCCCGGGCGGCGGTCATGAGTTCGCCTGCCGGCACGACCTGGTTCACCAGCCCGATCTGCAGCGCCTCGGCGGCATCGACCTTGCGGCCGGTGCAGCACAATTCCATCGCCCGCCCCAGCCCGATGAGCCGCGGCAGGAAGAAGGTGCTCGCAGAATCGGGAATCAACCCGACGTTGATGAATACCTCGATGAACGTGGCGGAGTCGGCGGCGACGCGCAGGTCGCACGCCAGGGCCAGGCTGCAGCCGGCGCCCGCCGCCACCCCGTTGACCGCCGCGATGACGGGCTTGTCCATCTCGCAGATTTTTTTGATGATCGGGTCGTAGCGCCGGCGCAGATCTTCGCCGAGATGCGGCACGTGGCCCGGCACGTACTTCTTCTTCAGATCGCCCAGATCCTGGCCGCTGCTGAACGCCTTGCCCGCGCCGGTGAGGATGATGGCGCGCACCTCGGCGCTGCGCTCCGCTTCCTTGAGCGCCCCGAGCAGCTCCTTGCTGAACTGGTCGTTGAAGGCGTTGAACACGTCCGGCCGGTTGAGCGTGATCACGGCAACGTGATCCGCGACTTCGAACTGAACGGTCTCAAATGCCGGTGCAGTGGCAGTGGTCATAAGGATGCTCCGATTGTTGCGGCGCCGCGCTCAGCGGCCCTTGAACTCCGGCTTGCGCTTCTCTATGAACGCCCGCATGCCTTCTTTCTGGTCCTCGGTCGCAAAAAGCGTGTAGAAGAGTTTGCGCTCGTACTCAAGTCCTTCCGAAAGCGGCGTCTCGAACGCCTTGAGCACGCCCTCCTTGGCCAGGCGCAGCGCGATCGGCCCCTTGCTCGCGATCACTTGCGCCACCTTGAGCGCCTCGGTGTAGAAGTGTTCCTTGGGCACGACGCGGCTCACCAGGCCGTGATGCACGGCTTCCGACGCACTGAGAAACCGCCCGCTGAGAATCACATCCATCGCCAGCGCCTTGCCCAGTGCGCGCGTGAGGCGCTGCGTGCCGCCCGCGCCGGGCATCACGCCGATGTTGATCTCCGGCTGGCCGAACTGCGCCGTCTCCGATGCGATGATCACGTCGCAGTGCATCATCAGTTCGCACCCGCCGCCGAGGCACCAGCCGCTCACCGCCGCGACAATCGGCTTCTTGACTCGCTTGATGCGCTCCCACGTGGCGAACTGGTCGCGCTCGTACATGCTGATGGCCGACTGCTCGGCCATGTCGCCGATATCGGCCCCCGCCGCCCACGCCTTCTCGCTGCCCGAAAGCAGGATGACGTGGATGTTCGAATCCTTGTCGTACGCCTCCATCTGGGCGGCAAGCATCGACATGAGTTCGGGATTCAGTGCGTTGAGCACCTTGGGCCGGTTCAGCCGGATAATGCCCACGTGGCCGTCGGTTTCGGTCAGGATGAGTGCGTCGTCGTTGCTCATGATGGAATCCGGATGGTTGAATGGTCAGCGCGATTCGCGTTCGATCAGCGCGGCCAGTTTGGCCCTGGGCAGGATGCGCTGCACCTGCCGGCCGCGCCCGACCACTTTATCCCCTTCGGGGCGGACATGGTATGCGGTCACCTCGCACACCAGCGTGCTCGGGCCCAGTTCCACCGCCACCGCCTCGACGCGCACTTCGTGCCCCAGCGGCGTTGGCGCCAGATGGTCGATGGAAAGGTGCGAGCCGATCCCCTCCTCGTGCTCCTCAAGGTGCGGCATGAGCACCTTGCGCGCGGCGATTTCCATGTGATGCGCCATCGACCACGTCGAATAGACCCGATGCACCACGACATCGTCAAAGGCCGGACACATGTCTTCGGTCACCGTGATGACGACTTCCGCGCGATTGCCGACCTGAAGTTCGGGCTTCATGGCAGCAGTGTAGACGGGGCGTGAACCGATCGGCTGGCGCCGACGGCTATTGCATCAACCCCGCCAGCGCATCGAGCCCCCGCGCCAGCCGCTCATCATCCACCGCGTAACTGATGCGAAAGTGCGTGTCGCGCAGCGAGAAGATGTTGCCGGGGATGACCAGCACGTTCTTCTCGAGCGCCGTCTCGGTGAACTGTGACGCCGTCAGGCCGAGATGCTCGGGAACCCTGGGAAAGGCGTAGAACGCGCCGGCGGGATGCGCCAGCTCCGTGAGCCCGCCAAGGCGCTCGACGACCAGATCACGCTTGCGCTCATAGGCGTGGACGTGGTGCGAAACGTCAGTCTGCAGCGCCACGACGCCGGCGTGCTGGACCATGTTGGGCGCACAGACAAAAGAGTACTGGTTGACCTTGGTCATCTCGCGGATGAGCTGGCTCGGCCCGACGGCATAGCCGAGGCGCCAACCCGTCATGCCGTAGGTCTTGCTGAAGCCGCGCAGTACGAGGATCTGGCTGGAGAATCGGGCGGGCGTGGGAAAGACGCCGCTCTCACGCCCGTCGCTGTAGGTGAACTCATCGTAGATTTCGTCGCTGATGAGCAGCACGCCGCGCGATTCGCACAATTCGACGATGTCGCGCAGTTCATCGCTGCTCAGCACCACGCCTGACGGGTTTCCGGGCGAGTTGAGCACCACGAACTTGGTGCGCGTCGTCAGGAGGGGCTCGATGCGCTCGGCCGTCATACGAAAGTCAGGATAGGTGTCGCAGTACTTCACGCCGGCGCCGACCATCGCCGCCACTTGCGGATATGAGACAAAGTACGGGTCGGGAATGACGATCTCATCGCTCGGTTCGGCCATCGCCATGTACGCCAGCAGCAGGCCCGCGCTGGTCCCGTTGGTGATAAGCACGTCGCACTCGCACCCGGGCCCGACGCTCCAGCCGAATTCACCGGAGATCTTTTCAGCGATCGCCGCCCGCAGTTCCGGGATGCCCTGCGTGACGGTGTAGCCGTTGCGGCCGGCGCTGATCGCCTTGATCGCCGCCTGTTTGATGGGTTCGGGCACGTCAAAGTCCGGCTGACCGATCGAGAAGTTGATCGGGTCGGTCATCTTCGCCGCCATCTCGAAGACGCGGCGGATGCCCGAAGGCTCCATCGCCTGCATTCGTGCGCTGAGCAGTGCCTCGATGTCGATCATGGAATTCCCGGAGGTGGCCATGCGTTCCCCGTCTTGCGCGATCGCACGGATCGCGCCGATGACAACGCATCATAGTGCCGCAGCGCGCCGCCGGCTCACTTGCGCTCACGCATCGGGGCCGCCGGCCCGCTCGGCTCGGCCGATTCGCTCGCCTGGCGCTCTTCGCGCAGGTACTCACCCAGCGCCTTCACCTGCTCGTCGGTGAGCAGGTGCGAAACCTGAAAGAACGCGCGGACTTTCACAATCGGGGAAACGGCCTTGCCCTGCAGTTCCTCGATCGCTATCGGCTCGAAGATCTTCTCGATCCCGGTCTTCTGCTCGGGTGTGAGCCTGAGGCGCTGGGCGATGAGTTCAAACTCCGCCGTACCCATCGCCACGGCCGACTCAATGGACGCCTTGGCCATCTCGCCCAGCGTCTCGAAGTGCATGCGAACCATGACCTCGCCCGCCGGCAGGTCAGAACCGGCCTCGCGGCGGATGGCTTCAGTCCGCGCCTGCACGTATTCGGCAACGAGAGACCGCACTTCCCGCCTCTGCGCCGCGGTGAGCACGGATGACATCTCGCGGAGCATCGTGCCCCGCTGGCGATACGTGCCGAGCGCCTGCCCGATGGTGCGCATCAGTTCGAGAAATTCCGCCGGCTGTTCCTTTGGATTCACTCCCGCGAACTTCATCAGCGTTTCGAGGTTCTCGCGAATCGCCCGGCTGAAGATGGCGCCGCGCTCCGCCTTGAGCCGGTCGAACTGCTGGCGCTGCTGAGGCGAGAGGTCGAGCAACTCGATGGCCGCCTCATCCGCTTCAACCGGCAGGATCGCCACCTCGCCGTTGAATCCGCGGCGCACGAGTGACCGCGTTTCAGCACTGGCCGCAGCGGCCACCACCGGCCCGGCCAGCGGCGCGCGCGCCTCGGGTCCGACGGCCGGAGGCGGCTCGAAGTGCGGCAGCGCCGCCAGGGAGAGTGCGACGATCAGGTGTGCCGGCATGACTTCGCTCCTTGCGCAACCCCACCCACCGCTTGTACGGAGTCTATCCGCCGGGGTTTCACCCCCAACGGCGATCCCATTGGACTCAGTAGAGCGATTCGCCCCGCGCCGCGTCGAGCAGGTGCGCCAGCAGCAGAGTCAGGGCCACCAGCGCCGGCGCCGCCACCAGCAGCACCCGTGCCGCGACCGCCGTCACCGACTCGCGCCACTCCGCAAGCCACAGCGCCAGCGGCGCGGCGGCCAGGATCACGGGCGTGCCCAGCGGCTTGGGATACTGCCAGGAGTAGAGGATCAGCGCCATGTACAGCGGCACGGCGATGGCAAGCATGCCCCGGGCCGCCGATACGCGCGGCACAAACATCGCCACCAGCGCTGTGCCGCCCAGCGAGGCCGCGAGCAACCCCGAGAGTTGCGCCACCTTTCCGCTGCCGCCCTTGAAAAAGTAGATGCTCGCGACCGCAATCATGAGCGAAAACGCCAACGGGATCGACGGGCCAGTGCGCCGCTCGGCAAGCCGCTCGAGCAGCGTCCAGACGATGAGAATCACCGCCGCCTGGCCGACCGTCCACGCCGCGAGTGCCCCCGCTGAGTTCGATGATCTGAAGCCCATGGAGAGCATGAACCAGGACACGGCCGCGGCGAGCATGGCGCGGATGCTCCAGCGAAGCCACGCCGGCATGCGCATCGATTCGAGCAACCCGACGGCCGTCGCGGCGACCGCCAGCAGAAAGAGGACGTCATCCGTGCTGGCCGGCGGAATGGCGGGCCAGCGATTAATCGCGACGTGGCCGACGAGGTAAGCCAGTCCGATCGCCAGCGCCCCGCCCCACCAGCCGCGCACCGCCTCGCGCTGGTGCTGCCACGGCCGCCACGCGATCAACATGCAGACGATGGCGATGCCCAGGGGCATCGCCACCGTCCACACCAGTTGCTTTTCGATGAACTCCTGCATCGGCCGGTAGGTCGCCGGCGGCCCTTACTTGCCGCACTCGAAGCCGAGCATGATCGTCACTTCGTCGCTGACGGCGCCGTCGATGCCGTACGTCATGCCGAACTCGCTGCGCTTGACGGTGAATTCGCACGCCAGGCCAAGGCGCTTGCCCATGCGCGGCAGATTCTCGAGACCGGTCTTCTCGACGATGACGGTGATCGGCTTCTCGACTCCGTGCAGCGACAGTGTGCCCTGCACTTCGTACTTGTCCGTGCCGGATTCCTTCACCGCCGTGCTGGCGAAGATGATGGCCGGGAAGTTTGCCGTGTCGAAGAAGTCCGGCCCGCGCAGATGCTCATCGCGCCCCTTGGCGTTGGTATCGACGCTGGCCGCTTTCACTTCCGCCTTGATCGAATGCCCGTGCGGATCGTCCGAGTCCCACACGACTTCACCGGTCACGTCGTTGAACCGGCCATAGACGTACGCGACGCCCATGTGCTTGACCTTGAAGACGACCGAAGAGTGCGCGGGGTCGATGTTGAACGTTTCCGCGCGGCGCGCTTCGGCGGCGGGCGAACCAGTCGCCTCGGCGCGCGGCAGGGCCAGGCCCGCAAGGGCCAGCGCCGAAGCGCCCAGAAGAGCAAAACAAGCGGTTCGGATCATCAACTTCCTCATGAGGAAAAGTCCTTTCGAGACGTGGTTGCGGGACCAACGGAGCCGCCGATTGTACACGGCGCACCGGCGGCGGTTTCGCCGAACCGATCGAGACGCGATCAGCAGGCCCGTTGGCGGATCAGACGCCGTGCGCGGGTGGCGTATTCCGCAGGCGCGGCTCACCGAGGCGGGAATCGCGATCATCGAGACTGTCGCCCTCATCCACCACGTTGCGCGTCAGGCGCACGGTCCCGCCTGTCTCGATGAGCCCGGCAGGCCGGTTCATCTGCGCCAGCGTCTGCACGAGTTGCTCATCGTCGATCACCTGCACGAGCGTCGCATGGGACTCAACGATTTCAACGAGTGGCGCGTGCCCTGAAGCGACCCAATCAAAGTCGACCGTGCGACCCGAGGCCGCGCTATCGATCACCTCGACCAGCGGCGCCGCGGCGGCGGTGATGGGCAACTCGGTTGCCGAAGGTGTTGGCCGCAACGCCCATGTCGCTGCCGCTGCGATGACAAGCACGGCTGCGGGCGCCGCGATCCGGCGCACGCGCCGGCGCGTGCGGTGCATCGACACGAACGCATCCACGAGCTCTTCGCGCATCGCATCGCGCCGCTGCGCGGCTTGCGGACTGAGTTTGAGTTCATGCGTGTTCATCGAATTCCTCCTGCGCTGCGGCCCTGATCTGCGCCAGTGAACGGTTGATGCGACCGTCCACAGCCCCCGGCGCCAGGCCGACGATCCGGCTGATCCGCTCAAGCGTGGCGCCGAGGCGGAAGCGCATCGCCACGAGAAGCGAGCGATGGGCGTCCAACCCGGCCAGTTGCGCTTCGAGCCACGCGGCTCTCTCGTCTTCGCCGCATTGCGAATCGTGCTGAATGGCGCCTGGCGCCCGGTCGCCGCCATGCGCCGACTCGCGCGCCCGTCGCCGCCGCTCGCAGCGGATCTGATCGAGCGCGCAGCGCATCACGATCACGCGCAGCCAGGCCCGCAGCTCGTTCTCATTTTCGAACCGCTTCATCGAGCGCATCACCTTGAGCATCGCGTCCTGTACGACGTCGAGGCAGAAGGCTTCGTCGCGGCCGGTGCTGCTCCGGGCCATGCGAAACAGTGCGTCAAACCACTGGTCGTAGAACCACCCGAACGCAGACGAATCGCCCCTGGCGATCGCCTGCGTGAGTTCTGACAGAGATTGTGCGGTGGCCGGTTCGTCCACCTGCTGCTCCGGGGAAAGCGCCGGTCCCGTCGACTCATGAACTTTATCCGCCGCCGCCGCCCCGCGACTTCTGCAGCTGCGCCCGCATCTCGTCCAGCTCGATCTGCAGAGCGCGGATCTGGCTCTCGCGCTGCATGAGCTCATCGCGCAGCTTCGAGGTCATCGCTTCGAGTTCAGCCGCATGCCGCTCCATCGCCTCGGCCCTGGCGCGCGACATCTCGGCGATCTGCAGGCGATCGCTCGCTTCGACTTCGCGTGACTGCAGCATCGACCGCGATTCGGCCAGTTCGCGTTCGAGTTGCGCCACGCGTTCCTGAATCGGCTTCATCGACTGAGCCCGCTGCTGCGCGCTCGAAGCGCGGAGTTCGCTGATCACGCTGTTGATGATCTCGATCTGCTCCACCGTCGCCCGCGCCAGCAGCAGCGAGGTTTCCTTGTGGAAGCGCACCTGCGCCTTGCTCGAGTCCGGGCCGAGCAGTTCGAGCGCCGCGCTCACGGCCGTGACGATGTTGTCCGGCGACATGCCGCCGTTGATCAGGTCAGCGACCGACCAGATGTTCGATCGCTGCGGGCCGACGTAGCCGCCGGCTTCCTTCACGTCGGCGTTCACCTTCACCAGCGCCGCTTTGTTGAGCCGGGGCGGCGCGACGATCTCCACGTCAAGCCGCACGACTCTGCCGGGCGTCTGGATTCCTTCGCCCGACAGGAGCCTGATGGCCGCGATGGCATCCACGCTGCGCAGTTTCATCGCCGGAATCATGACCTCCCCGACGTGGGGCATGGCGACGATGTTGACCTTGCCGCCGGCCGCGGCGCGAATGGCGTCGAGGAATTCCACCGCCGTCCCGCCGTTGAAATCCACGTCCACCGCGCTGGTTTCCGTATCTCCGGGACCACCGACGAATGCGCTCACCTCGCCCTGCGCCTGCGCCCGGCACAGCGGCGTGGCCGCCATCGACAGCCCGCACGCCAGGATCAAGGCGAGTCCCAGACGATTCATCGCGCTCACTGCGTTCATGTTCACACTCCCTGGTGGATCTGCTCGAAACTCTCCAGCGCGGCCGATCGCGCTGCAACACCACTCAAACGCCGCCGCCGCGATCATTTCGCGCGGCCCGGCGAAATCACTCCATTTGCCCGTTCGCTTTTCACCCTCGCCGCCCTCCCCTACCCTTGGCTTCCCCGGCCCCGCCTTTCCCGCGGGACCTGTATTCCTCACCTGTCTTCACCCACGGAGGTGCGCATGGCGCTGATGTCCGGCAAGAAGGGCCTCGTAATCGGCATCGCCAACGACCGCAGTTATGCCTGGCACATCGCCCACTCGCTCAAGAGCCACGGCGCTGAGATCATGTTCACCAATCTGCCCGGCGAGAAGATGGAGCGGCGCGTCCGCTCGGCCATCGACGAACTCGGCATCGCCGACCCCTGGGTGCGCCCGCTGGACGCCAGCGACGATGCCGCAGTCGAGAAAGTCTTCGCCGAGGCGGCTGAGCACGCCGGCGGCCGGCTGGACTTCATCGTCCACTCGATCGCCTTCGCCGACAAAACCTACCTCGAACTGGGCAAGTTCATCGAGACGCCCAAGCAGGTCTACCTGCAGGCGATGGAGATCAGCGCCTACACGCTCGTGTCGATGGCCCGCGCCGCCCGGCCGTTCATGACCGACGGCGGGTCGATCCTGGGCATGACGTACTACGGCGCGGAAAAAGTCGTGCCCGGCTACAACGTCATGGGTGTGGCCAAGGCCGCGCTCGAATGCACCTGCCGCTATCTTTCCGCCGAACTCGGCCGCACCGGCAAGGGCATCCGCATCAACACGATCTCCGGCGGTCCGCTCAAGACGCTCAGCGCCATGGGCGTGGGCGGCTTCTCGACGATGCTCGATCACGTCGCGTCCAAGGCGCCCCTGGGCCGCAACATCGAAGGCGGCGAAGTCGGCGACACCGCCGTGTGGCTGCTCAGCGATCTCTCCTCAGGCGTCACCGGCCAGACCATCTACGTCGATGCCGGCTACTGCGTGATGGGGATGTGAGCGGCAGCGCGCCAGCCGCGCCGGCTATACTCGGTGAGCAGCCCGGTTCGGTTGGCGCCCGGGCCTGTGCCAACGCCAACCCCGTCAGGAAAACGTCATGCCCGGCAAGCGAATGTCCGCACTGTGCCTCGCGCTCATTGCGGGCCCGTCCATCTCCCTCACCGGCTGCAAGACCGACGAGGCGGATGTGCGCGCCGGTGAGAACCCCCAGGCGGAACATCCTCAGGGCGAGCACCCGCAGGCCGAGCATCCTCAAGGCGAACATCCCTCGAACGAGCACCCCTCAAGCGAACATCCCTCGCGAAACTGAGAACCAGCCGCTCGCGTCGGCGTATCACCCCTGTTGGAGTCCCCGCGATTTCGGCCACCGGGCCGACGCCCATGTGAACGCATGCGCTCGAAGGGAGAGTCGATCATGCATTTCTCCGTCATTCCGCCAATGCTCGGCCTGCTCGCGACCGCAGGCTGCAGTGCCAATCAGCAGCCCGCCCAGTCGGGCCTCAGCCCCGTGCCGCACGTCGTCACCGCGGACATCGCAGCGGGAATTGAAAACCACATCGCTGAGCAGTCCAAACAACACGGCGGCTACTTCACCCTGCCCTACGAGGGCGGCGTGCTCAAACTCAAACTCGTCCGCGTCCATCTCGAATACCTGGCCAACCTCGGCCCCCGCCGGCACTTTGCCTGCGTCGATCTGGCGAGCACGCAGGGCGATGTCTACGACGTCGATTTCTTTCTCTCGGGCGATCCCGGCGAGATGACCGTCACCGAGACCACGATCCACAAACTCAACGGCCAACCCTTCTACGTCTGGAAGCAGAAAGAGGACAAGACGTGGGTGCGCGAGTCGGTGGACGAGGCCGATCGCACGCTGCTGGGCGTCATCGAGGGCCGCGACTCGTTCGAGTTTGTCTACCAGGTGCAGTTGCCGCAGTTGGACGGCGATGCGCGGATGTGGATCCCCCTGCCCCAGAGCGACGCCTTTCAGACCGTCACCGTCGACGAGATCAAGGCGCCCGGCCAGCGCCGGCAACTCACCGATGCGCGATTCGGCAACCAGGTGCTCTTCCTCGAATTGACGCCTGATGACAGCGGCGAGGCGGTCGAACTGCGCTTCGAAGTGCAGCGAACCGAAAAGTCGGCCTACGAAGACGACCGCCAGAATCCGCAGGAATCGCTGGCCGCCGAGCGGCTCGTGCCTGAGAGCGATGAGTTCAAGCGCATCGCCAAGGAAGTGCTCGGCGACCGGCAGGGCGATCTCGTGCGAGCCCGGCTGCTCTACGACCACACCATCGACCGCATGCGCTACATGCGCTACGGCGAAGGCTTCGGCCAGGGCGACGCGACCTACGCATGCGACAGCGCGACGGGCAACTGCACCGACTTTCACTCGTACTTCATCGCGCTGGCCCGGGCGGCGGACATCCCGGCACGCTTCGCCATCGGCGCCGCCATCCCCTCCGAGCGCAACGAGGGCGGCGTAGACGGCTACCACTGCTGGGCGGAGTTTTACGCCGAGGGCAAGTGGTGGCCCGTGGACATCAGCGAGGCCGACAAGTACGCGCCACTGTCCACCTACTACTTCGGGCACCATCCCGCCAATCGCGTTGAGTTGAGCCGGGGCCGCGACCTTGTCGTCGATCCCGGACCGGTCAGCGGGCCCATCAACTATCTCGCGTACCCCGTGCTCGAAGTGGAGGGCCGGCCCGTGCCCATCAAGCCGGTGTTCTCCTTCTCGCGGAAAGGCTCGTAGCGGCGCCGCGCCGCTGCGCTCGATCGCTACCCCGGCGGCGCACGGAGCGCCGCGCGGGCCCGGCGGGCGTTGAGATAGAAGTGCACGGCCAGCGAGGCGCCGACCGTAGACACGACGCCGGTCATGAGCAGCGCGCCGCCCGTGGCCGCCGCGCCGATGGACAATTGCGCGCCGGCGAGGCCGAGCGTCGGGCCGAGGATGTAGCCCACTCCGATGATCGCTTCGTGGCGCCCGCCTGAATCGACCGCGGCGTGCTCGACCGCCATGCCGTAGTAGAGCGCGGCGTAGTAGATCATCCCCTGTCCGAAGCCCAGCAGCGCCAGGCCGAGCACGCCGGCCCACACCGCAATCTCAAGCAGCGTCAGCACCGTCCCGCCGCAGAGCAGGGTCGCACCGACGCCGAGGATCCACCACTTGCCGTGCCAGCCGGGAAACCAGAACATGAGCGCAAACACGCCGACGCGCACGATGATCCACGTGCTGGCCAGCGTCGGCGCCAGCGCGGCATCGACGCCGAGGCGGTCCCAGATGCCCGGCAGCAGCGGGCCGAGCATGTAGATGAGCACGTACCCGGTCGGCAGCAGCACGCGCGAGGCGCGGAGCAGGTTCGGATACGCCTCGCCGGTGTGTTGCCGTCCCGCCTCGACATCGTGCGTGCGCGGCTGGATCGGCCAGGCGCGCACCAGCAGGAACGTCCCGGCGTGGATGATCGCCAGCACGATGAACGTCACCTGCGGCCGGCCGTGCGCCAGCGAGATGAGCCACAGACCCGGCGCAATGGTCGCGGCCCAGGTGATGTTGAACAGCCCGATGGCGCGGCGCATGTCGCGCCCGTGCCGGCCGCTGGCGATGTAACTTTCGACGATGGGCCACTGCATGCCGGCGAACGCGTTGTACATCGGCGCCAGCCACCACCACATCCACACCGGCGGCATCGTCGCCAGCGCTGCGCATGCGAGCGTCATGCCCAGCACCGTGATCAGCAGCACGCGCTGCGCGCCCAGCCGCGCGCACAGCGGGCCCGAGAGCAGCGCCGCCGGGATGTAGGGCAATTGCACAACGAGACCGAGCAGCAGGTTGCGGCCATCGCTGAATCCGAACGCTTCGCGGGTGATAAAGAACACCCCGCTGAGCATCACGCCCGTGCCGACGCTGGCGATTCCCGCGTAGGCCAGGACGGACAGGAGCAGTGCATCGACGCGCGAGGGCGTGTGGTCCTTGCCAGTCATCGGGGCGGATCGTATACTCGCCGGTTGAGGCGGCGAGCAAGTTGGCATCGGCCGCCCGCGTGTCCGCGTAGCGCAATTGGATAGAGCATCTGCCTCCGGAGCAGAAGGTTGCAGGTTCGAATCCTGCCGCGGACGCTTCCCCTCATCTGACTGTTCGCGCTGGCTTCGATCCTGCTACTGGTCGAGCAGCGGTGACGTGGGGTCCACTCGGAGTTGGTGCAGCGTGTACTGCTCCTGCCCGGGCAGTTGCGTCGTCCAGCGCGCGTAGCCGTCGCTGGAGGTGTACGCCCGCGCGCTGCCGTCCGGGCTGATGGCCAGGCGCGCGATGTCGCCGCCGACGACGATGCGGCTCGAAGCCATGCCCCCCGTGAGTTGCGTCTGAACGAGCGCGTTGTCCTCGCCGCCGGACCAGAGCGACTTGCCATCCGGGCTGAACTCCACCGCAAACACCCGGTCCTTGTGCTCGCGGATCACACTCTGGCGCGACCGGCCGGGAACATCCCAGAGCATGATGGTCGTGTCATAACTGGCCGACGCGAGCGTTCGCCCATCAGGGCCGAAGTCCACGTCGAGCACGTCGTTGAGGTGGCCGGTGAACGTGTGCAGCAGTTTGCCATCCGCGGCGTTCCAGAGCTTCACCGTGTCGTCGCGACTGCCGGTCGCCAGCGTCTTGCCGTCGGGGCTCATGGCGATGCATGGAATCTGCTCATCGTGCGCCTTGATGCGGTAGATCGGCGAGCCGCGCTCGATGTCCCACGCGAAGAGCATCATGTCATCGCCGACGGAGTAGAGCACGCGGTTATCAGCCGAGAGCGCGATGCCGTGCACATCGTCTCCGTGGCCCTCGAGAGTCCCGACCAGATCGAGCGTGCGCGCGTTTCTGATGTTGATCACATCGTCGCCTCCGCCGGTGATGAGGCGCGAGCCATCGGCAGACCACGCGGCGCAGAAGGTCCAGAAGCGATGATCCTGGATGGAGAACTCGCGCCCGTCGAGGGGCGACCAGACGATGAGGCGCCCGTCGCCGGTCCCGATGGCGACCGCATCGCCGCCGGGATTGAACTCGATGGCAAAGGGCACCTGGGTCGAAATCGGCCGCGCCGCCAGGCTGCTGGCGACCTTGTCATCCTCGCGCTGCGCGAGCGCTTCGGCTCCGGTCATCATCGAACAGGCGAGCATCAGGCACAGACACGCGGATCGGTTCACGGCGTACTCCTTTCGTGCTCAGCTGCATCGACGCGGCTGGTCAGGGCCCCCGTCACTTTCGCATCATAACGCCTCCGCGCGCTCCTCCCGCATCGCCTCGCAAGTTGTTACACGCCCGTTGCGCCCCGCTCCGGCGGCATGACATGAACTTCGCGCTTGCAATCGCACCTGCGGGCGGTATTCTTCCGCGAACGCTTCCGGAGAGGTGCCAGAGCGGCTGAATGGGCCGGTCTCGAAAACCGGTGTGGCCTTCGGGCCACCGTGGGTTCGAATCCCACCCTCTCCGCTTTCAGCGAAAAAGCCCCGCGATCGGATCGCGGGGCGTCTGCTTTTTGACCGGCCGTTCAGATCAGCCGCCAGTGTGCGGCTCCTCGAGGCCGGAGCCGGAGATGTACACGCCGATGGCTGTGATTTCGTAGACCGCCACGGGCTCGGTGATCGCCTCGATCTCAGCCTGGCTGCGGCCGGCGTCCTCCGCCATGTGCCGCGCCCACTGTACGTCGATCAGCGTCGGCTCGCCCCACCCTCTGACCACCACCTGCCGGCCGGCGGCATTGCGCGGCACGAAGAACGAGTAGTCCTTGAACTTCACGCGAGCGGATCGGTCGCCGTCCACGATGACCATCCAGCACCCCTTGGTCTGGCAGACTTCGTCGATGGTGCCGCGTACGACGACGGGGCCGGCCTGCGTCTGGTCGATCGCCCCCAGAGGCACGGGCGTATCAGAGTCGAGATCCGCCGGGCCGTAGTGATTCCACGAAGCGACGTCGCCGCCCGTCGAATGACATCCGCCAGTCACCGCCGCGGCGGCAAGAATCGCAGCAAAGAAGGCGTTCCTGAACATGGCTTTCACTCCTTGCGCCGAGGGCGCGAATGCCAACGCCGGCGCCGAGACGGCGCCGGTCGTTGGCGAATGGTCATTGAATGAAAGCCGCGATCGCGGATCAAGACTCGCGACGGCGCCGCCGCGCGAATCCGAGGGCGCCGACGGCCAGCATGGCCAGCGACGAGGGCGCGGGGATCAGGCCCCGGCGCGACCATTCCAGATCATCCAGCACCCCATAGCGGGCGCGATATCGAAACGAGTGAATGTCGTTGCTTTCGTGCTCGAATCCGAGAAACTGGCCGTCGTTCACTGCGTTGGGCGTGCGAACGTCGAGCGTGAACGAGTCGAACACTCGGCCGAAACGATCGAGCGCCTCGATGGTGGGAATCGGTCCCTGTCCGGTAACGGGTGCGTAGTTGACAAACGCGCCGACGCTGGCGACTGGAGCGTCGAATTCAAAGAGCATGGCGCTGTTGTCGATGTTCAGTCCGGCGAAACCCGCGCGCCCCGAGTCCCAGTACCCGTTGGTGCGCAGGCCGAAGGGCATGTCGCCGATCCAGCCTTCCGAAGTAACCGACCAGGTGACGCCCTGTCCGAGATCCACCGGGCCGTTGGTCTGGACGCTCCGGCCGACGAAGTCGGTGAAGTCGATGGTTCCAGGCCGCGTCGAAGACACCGCGCGATATGGCGCCTGGGCCAGGGCGGCGGAAGTTGATGTGAGCAGCACCGCGGCGAGGGCGGTGCCTAGGATTTTTGCTGCGTTCTGTCCGCGGACGCGCATGAGTCGTTCCTCATTCAGTGCACCTCGTGTCTGAAGCAACGAGGGCGGGTTGCACCAACCCACAGCATCGGCGCCGAGGCGGCGATGACTTCAACGGGAGTGGATTGCCGAGTTGGGTTGAACCAACTCCCCTCACCTTCCGAGGCAGCCGGCACACGACCGCCCCGCCAAATGCCGCGAATCATAACGCCAATCGCGGCGACGAATCAAGGGTAAAGCCCGATGGAAATCGGAAAGGATAGAATTAACCTGCTGGGTGCCAGAGACTATCCCTAGGATCGAAGCAAGTTCTAACCGAACAAGGAGACCGATATGTTGATGAAGCATGGCTGCAGGATTG
This sequence comes from Phycisphaerales bacterium, assembly GCA_020852515.1. Taxonomy (NCBI): domain Bacteria; kingdom Pseudomonadati; phylum Planctomycetota; class Phycisphaerae; order Phycisphaerales; species Phycisphaerales bacterium. The sequence goes on along the minus strand of JADZAS010000025.1, from coordinate 43,401 downwards.
GAATCACCGTAGTGCTTGGCGTCGCCTTGCTGGGCGGCTGCAAGAAGCAGGAATCGTCATCGGGGAACGGCGCCCCGGCGAAACTCGCATTTAATGCATCGTGCCCGGTGGACACTGGTCAGGCCGTCAGCCTGAAATCGCCCACCGTCGAGTACAAGGGCGTGGCTGTCGCCTTCTGCTGTGAAGACTGCATCAAGACCTGGAACGAATGGCCCGAAAGCAAGAAGGACGAGTTCGTCGCCGCCGCCAAGAAGAAGCTGGAAGAAGTCGCCCCGGAAGAAGACCCGGGCCACTGACCCAGTCTCGCACTTCGCGCTCTCAAATTCACTCGAGCCCGGCCGGTCGGTCGGGCTCGTTTTCAATTCCGCACCCGCTGCGCTGACCGGTGACGTGTTTGAGCGCGTGATTGGCGATGGCGCCGATGATCGCGAGCATCGCGAACATCAGCGCGAAGCTGCCCAGTGCGTACCACCAGCCGGCCTTCTCGTGGATGTACTCCTGGATGTCGCGGGCGCCGCTGGCCTGGGCCATCGCGCCGAACCACACCGCCACCGCGGTGCGAGGCGCCATGCCGATGCACGTCCCGACCGTGTACGGCGCCAGGCGCACGCCCGTTGTCGCCATCGCCAGGTTCGTCAGCGCAAAGGGCGAATTGGGCGGCACGCGAATGAGCGCGACGATCCCCAGCGTGCGCAACCAGCCGCGGCCGACGAGCGCATCGCGCACGGCGCGGGCGCGGTCATCCGACTCGACGAGGCGCTCGACGCGATGATGCGAAGCTCGCTGCGCGATGAAATAGCCGATGACCGCCGCCGCGGTAAAGCCGAACATCGCGCCGGCCCACCCATACCAGAATCCAAAGACCCAGCCGCCCAGAAGCGACTGCGCATAGGTTGGCAGCATGCCCGAGCCCGCCGCCGCCGCGAAGATGATCGCATAAACGTAGATGCCCGAAGCGCCCCACGAGCCGAACCAGTCGGAGACGGGGCCAAAGGACGCGAGTAGCGCAAAGCCCATCAGCGCCGGCGCCGTGGCCCACAGCAGGCCCACCCAGCGCGTCGGCCCGAGGCGGCGCCAGATTTCCCCGGCGCTGGGCCGGCCCGCCGCCGGCGCGGACGCGTTGCCGTCGCCGCGATCGGGCGCACGCTGGTGAGATGTCGCGTCAGAAGGCACGGCGCACCGACCGCCTTGCAGGGCGGCCATTCCACAGCGAGGTCCCCGCCGAAGTCAATGCGAGTTTCCCGTGCCCACGGCGGCTTTGTCCGGAGTGACCACGTCCCACGCCAGGCCGAGCAGCGCCATCAGGCGGATCGTCAGATACGTGAGATCGAACTCCCACCATCTCATGCCGTGGGCCGCCGAGCGCTGCAGTGCGTGGTGGTTGTTGTGCCAGCCCTCGCCAAAGCCGAGGATCGACACCCACCAGGTGTTGCGCGAGTTGTCGGTGGTCTGGAAGTTGCGATAGCCCCACGTGTGGCTGGCGGAGTTGACGAACCACGTCGAGTGGTAGACGAAGACGGTGCGGATGCACACCCCCCACACCACCCACGCCAGGCCGTACTGCCACGACCACCCGCCGCCCCAGTTCCAGGCCCCGGCGACAAAGAGCAGCCCCGCAAGGATGAACTGCGGCACGAAGTAGTACCGGTCGAGAAATGCCATGACCTTGTCGCGCTGCAGATCGCGCGCCGCCGCCCGGGCGTGATTGCCATTGGGGTCCTTCACCATGCACCAGAGGATGTGGGCCCAGGTGAAGCCGTGCCGGGGCGAGTGCGGGTCGTGCTCCTCGTCCGAATGATGGTGGTGCAGGCGATGAATGCCGACCCAGTGGATCGGACTCCCCTGCCAGTTCAGATTGCCCAGGATCGTGAGAAAGTACTTAACAACGTCGGGTGTCTTGAAGCTCTTGTGCGTAAGGAGCCGGTGATAGCAGAGGCAGATGCCCAATCCGCCGCAGATCCACCACAGCACCAACGCCAGGCCCAGCATTTCCCACCTGAACGGCAGCACGAACGCCGCCACACATCCGACGTGGAGCGCCAGGATGGCTGCGAAAACCGGCCAGTCAAGATACTTCCACGAAAACTTCTGCCCATCCACAACCAGATCCGACATGAACAACTCCGCAAGGCGCCGCGACTGCAGCGCGGGGGTGTTTCAGGCGCGATGCCCGGGGCCACGGTGGCGCGAGCGATCTCCCGTGATGATAGTCGGCCTGACCGATCCAAACGCCTCAGGCGAACGGTGGCCGTGCGACCGCAAAGACGCTGCTGGCGGACCTCAATTCGGTGTCGGGGCTGCGGCGCGCGGGGGGTCCGTCTACACTGCCCATCATGATCAGACCCATCCGAATATCGCGCGTCCTGGCCGTCGCGGCCGCCATTGGAGGAATGCTCGTGAACGGTTGCGCCACCACCTCGACATCACCCGAACCGGCGACTTCTGCGGCCGGTGCCCGGGGCTCGGCCGTGCGCGAAATGCTCGCCGAAGTTTCGCCGCAGCGCGCCAAGGCCGTGGTCGACTCGCTCGTCTCGTTCGGCACGCGACACACACTCAGCGATACCGAGTCAGATACGCGAGGCATCGGCGCCGCTCGCCGCTGGATCCTCGCCGAGTTCGAAAAAACCGCCATGCTCAGCGGCCGCAGCGGCGCCGAGACGATGAAGGTCTACTTCGACGAGCACACCTACGGGCCCGACCGCAGACGCGTGCCCGTCGAGACGCAGATTGTCAACGTCGTGGCCGAACTGACCGGCGCGATGCCCGAGGCGCGCGGCCGGCGCTACTACGTCATCGGCCACTACGACTCGCGCGCCAGCGAAGCGCTGGACGGTGAATCCGACGCCCCCGGCGCCAACGACGATGCTTCGGGCGTGGCGGTGGTGATGGAACTGGCCCGCGTGATGTCGCAGCGCCGCTACGACTCGACCATTGTCTTCATGGCCACCGCCGGCGAGGAGCAGGGCTTGCTCGGCGCGCGGCTGCACGCCATGAACGCCCGCGACGCCGGCTCGGACATTCGCGCCGTGCTCAGCAACGACATCGTCGGCGACCCCAAGGGACCGTCCGGCAACGTCTACGACGGTCAGATTCGCGTCTTCTCCGAAGCACTGCCGCGCACCATCGACGTCGCCCAGCTCGCGCAGATTCGTCGGCTGGGAATGGAGAATGATTCCCCCTCGCGCCAACTGGCCCGCTACGTCGCCGAAACGGCCCGGCACTACGGCTTGGCCGTGCAGCCCATGCTCGTCAACCGCACCGACCGCTTCCTGCGCGGCGGCGACCACACATCATTCAACGAAGCCGGCTTCCCCGCCGTGCGCTTCACCATCGTCGAAGAGAATTACGACCGCCAGCACCAGGACGTGCGCGAGGAACGCGGCGTGCGCTTCGGCGACCTGCCCGAGTTCGTCGATGCGAACTATCTCGCCGGAGTCGCGCGGGTCAATGGCGCCGCCCTGGCCTGCCTGGCCAACGCACCCTCCGCGCCAGCCAACGCCCGGATTGTCACGGCGAATCTCGGCAACGACACGCTGCTGCGCTGGGATGCGTCGCCGGAGCCGGATGTCGCCGGCTACGAAGTCGTGTGGCGCCTGACGACCGAGCACGAGTGGACCGACAGCCGCGACGCCGGCAACGCCACGGAACTGAACCTTAAACTGAACAAGGACAACTACTTCTTTGGCGTGCGCGCCTTTGATTCGGACGGTTATCGCAGCCCGGTGACGTTCTGCACCGATGCGCCGCGATGAGGCGCGTCAATAAGGGCGGGTCTCGGGTTGCCTGGGGAATGCAGGAGGGAAGAATCGGCCCATGAGCACACCACTGGTCGCCATCGTCATGGGTTCGAAATCCGACTGGGAAACAATGTCCAACGCCGCTGCGGCGCTCGAGACGCTGGGCATCGCCTTCGAGGTGCGCGTTCTCTCGGCACACCGCACCCCGCACCAACTGGCTGAGTTCGCCTCGACGGCCCGGGAGCGCGGTATTCTGGCGATCATCGCCGGCGCCGGCGGCGCGGCGCATGCCGCAGGCGTCGCCGCCGCTCACACCACGCTGCCGGTCCTGGGCGTTCCCATGCTCACCAAGTCGCTGGGCGGGATGGACTCGCTGCTTTCGACCGTGCAGATGCCTGCAGGCATTCCCGTGGGGACGCTGGCCATCGGCAATGCCGGCGCGACCAATGCCGGCCTGCTCGCCGCAGCCATCGTCTCCCACGCCCGGCCGGAGTACCTGCCGGCGCTGGAAGACTACCGCCGCAAGCAGACGGAAAAGGTGCTAGCCAATCCCGATCCGCGCGCCGGCTGATCGCGCTCCCACGAGTCGGCGCCGCTGCAGCGCCCGTCGGTCGCATTCCGTTCGTAGGAATCTGGTCCGTTTCTGGTGGATTGACGTTTTTACCATTGACACGGCAGATGGATTGTGTTCCAATACGCCGTTCGCGGACCGTGTTTGGGGGTGAGAAGCGACCAAGGGGTTGGGCCGCTTTCCGATTTGGGCCTATTCGTGGGCCAGACCTGTCTGCAATTCACCTCCCCGATGCGGCGCGACAGTCCCATTGTCGAGCGGGCGGTCGCACATGGTGTTCGCCCGGCCGCTCGGTCACTCGAACCGGCGCGCCGCCAGACGGAGCACGCCGGCCCTCATAAGGAGGATTGAGACATGATCCAGCGTTTTGCGTTTGTTTCTTCAGCCTGCGCCGCATCGGTGCTGGCACTGGCCAGCGGCGCCCTGGCGCAGTACTCGACCGGGTTCGAGGTGTCCGACGGCATCAACGCCTCCTCGGGCGGCACGGTGCTCACCGGACAAGATTCCTACTACCTGCCTTCCGGAACTGACTACCTCGCGTTCACCTACGCGGGCAACAGCTACGGCGTCGCATCCAATCCACAGGGCGGCAGCCAGTTCGTAGCCGTCCAGGGACCCGGCGGCGGCATCTACGGCCGCGCCCAGCGCGACATCAACTGGGGCAACACCGGCGGGGCGACCGTTACCTTCGACGCCGCCGCGCTCTACACCGGCGCACCGCCGGCATCGAACAACATCGGATCATTCTCCGCCCAACCGTATCCGGGCAGCGCGAGCTATATCCAGTTGTTCACCTATGGCGACGTCAACAACCCGACGAGCTGGCAGTGCGGCTATCTCGCCTATGACGCCAACGGCGTGGCCCTGCTCGCGCCCGGACTTCTGCCCGGCCCGGAGTGGACCAACCTCTCGATGAACCACTGGTACCGCTTCCGGACCAAGATCGACTTCGCGACCAACCAGATCGTCGAAGCCTCGATCACTGACCTCACCACCAACCAGACCACCACCGCTCCCGTCAGCGGAGCTTACCTCGAAGGCGGCTCGGCAGGCGGACGGCCGCTTCCCACGGGCTTCCGCATGTTCTCAGGTGGCGGCGCGGTCGGCAACATCGCGGCGTTCGACAACATGAACATCGCCCCGGCGACGGCAGGCTTCGCTTGCACGATCACCGGCACCTGCCCCGGCCAGGTCAACCTCTCCTGGAGCGGCGGTCCGGCGAACAAGCCGATGGGCATCGTCTTCGCCCGCAACACCGGCAACTTCACCATCGGAAGCGGTCCGTGCGCCGGCACGCAACTCGGCCTCGGCACGAACCAGCTGCAGCTCTACAACACCATCAACACCGGCAATGGTGCCGGCAGCGTCAACGCGCAGGCGAGTTCCGGCGCATGCGGCGGGTTCGTCCAGCTCGTCGCTGTCGACACGCCCTGCAAGACGAGCAACGTCGCTCAGGTTCCGTGATTCGTCAGCCATCTGACGATGGCACTGCACATCGACCAGGCTCCGCGCTTCGGCGCGGAGCCTGGCTTTTTCTTCCGCTTGCGTGCAAGTGTCAGCGGCTCACCGAGCAGCGCGCCAGCCGCGCACCGAGGCCGCCGTCCACCAGCGCTTCGACCTCGGCCTCGGGATAGAACACCTCGAGCATCCATGGCAGTTGGGCCGGTGCGCCATCGGCGATCACGGCCGCCACGGCGTCCCAGTCGATCGACCCTTCGCCTGGCATGCGGTGGTTGTCCTTCACGCTGTCGTTGTCGTGAGCGTGGATGTACGCCACCACGTCGATGCACTGCCGCAGTTGATCGGCCACCGAGCCGTTGAATCCTGATTCGATGTGCGCGTGACCGGTGTCGAAGCACATCCGCACGTTTGGGCAGTCCAGGTCGCGCACCCAGCCGGCGAGTTGGCGCGCATCGTGGCCGATGGGAAAGAAGCCCGGCAGATTCTCCATCAGGTACACGACCCCGAGGCGCTCGCCGATCCGCGCCAAGCTCTCCATCGAAGCGCGCAGCGCGGCCAGCCGGTCGGCCCCCGGCGGCCTGGAAATCGGCGAACCCTCGGGATTCATCCACGACGGATGCACGACGACCATCGGTCCGCCCAGTTCGGCGGCGAGTTCGCCTTCGCGCTCGTAGACGTCCACGCTCGCCAGACGCGTGTTCTTATCGGGCGCTGAAGGGTCAAGCGATGCGCCAAAGAGCCCGTGGATCGAATCGAACTCCAGCCCCGCTTCGCGGGCGCAGTCGATCGCTTTCGCCGGCTCGAACGGGGCCTTGTCGTTGCGATAGAACTGAGCGTGGCTGCACCCGGCCCGGCGATAGGCGCGCAGGAACCGGACGGTATCGAATTCAAAGTTGAACGGAGCGATGGTCGCCAACCGTGCCACTGGGTGCGATCTCCGCGAGGAGGCTGCGGGCGAGCAGCCGATCCAGTGTAGTGTCGTCCGTGGGGGTGATGCAAGTGGTCAGGACAGGTGCTGACGAATGAGCGTGGCGCGGGCTTCGGTGCGCTCCGCCTGGTGGAGCGACTCGCCGAGAGCTTTCTGCAGGTGGGCCGGCTGCACGAGAACGAGCAGCCGGTCGATCGTCTGCGGATCGACGCCGGTAATGCGCCCCACCTGCACGCCAAGGCGCAGGTGGCTGAGCAGTCGCAGCGACTCGTCGAGTTTGAGCAGACGCGCGTTCTGGAGGATGCCCAGCGCGCGAAAGCAACGGTCATCGAGCAGCGACTTGCGGCGCTCGACGAGCACCTGCCGCGCCCGCCGTTCGTATTCGACCACGCGCGGCATAACGCCTTCGTCAAACTCGCGCATCAACTGCTCTTCGGTCTTGCCCAGCGTCGTCTGGTTGGAGATCTGGAAGATGTCGCCCAGCGCGTCCGAGCCCTCGCCGTAGAACCCGCGGATGGCCAGCTGCATGTCCTGGGCGGCGCGGCGGACCCGCTCGATTTCCTTGGTGAGCATCAGCGCCGGAAGGTGCAGCATGATGCTGAAGCGGATCCCCGTGCCCACGTTGGTCGGGCACGCGGTGAGGTAGCCGAACCGCTTGTGAAACGCGAACGGCAGGCGCTGGCCGAGGCGATCGTCGATGCGGTTGACCTCCGCAAACGCGGCCCCCGTCTGCCGCCCGCTGCGGATCACCTGCATCCGCAGGTGATCTTCCTCGTTGACCATGATCGAAAGCGACTCGTCCGGGTGCATGACCGCAGCGCGAGGCCGATCGCTCTTGGCCAGGTGCTTGGAAATCAGGTGTCGCTCCACGAGCAGCGTGGCTTCGAGCGGCTCGAGCGCGCCGACATCCACCCACAGCATTCCGGAGCGGTCGCAGGCAGGCGTGATGTGCTCCCGAGCCAGGGCGAGGACCTGCTGGTGCTCGCTCAACTGGGCCCGGTTGGCGAAGTTGAAGCCTGCGATGTTGCGGGCCAGGCGCACGCGGGTCGAGATGACGACGTCCGAATCGGGGCCCGAGCCGCGCAGCCACTCGCCGGTGGATGAAAAGTCCAGGCCGATCATGCGCGCAGGCTCCCGGCCGATTCGCCGCCCTCGGCCGGCGGCGGCGACTCGCCTGAGCCGAGATCGAGCAGTTCATCGCGGATCTTGGCCGCCCGTTCGTACTGCTCGGCGGCGAGCGCCTCGGCAAGTTTTTTGCGCAGGTGGGTCAGCCGCTGCGCGAGATCGAGATTCTGATTGACCGGCGTCTTGCCGACGTGGTGCGTGGCGCCTTCGTGGATGCGCTCAAGCAGCGGGCCGAGTTGATTTTCGAAGACCGCGTAGCAGTCGGGACAGCCCAGCAGGCTGTGCTCGCGGAACTCGCCCCAAGAAAGTCCGCAAGAACGGCAGGTCGTGCTGACGGGCGCTTTGCGCCGCCCGGCCTTGGCGAGGATCAACTGCTGAAGCAATTCCTGTGACCCTTTGACCACTTTTCCTTCCATGCCCAGTTCCTGCGCGCACTTTTCGCACAGGTGCGTCTCAGAGAGCACCTTTCCCTTTGACGGGGTGTACTCGTGGATCGTGGCCTCTTCGCCACACCGATCGCACCTGTGTCCGTTCATGTCGGCGGATTATACAGAGCGCCGAATCGGGCTGCCATCCTCCGTGTGCCGACGAATCGAATCCGCGGCCCCGGAGCCGGCAATAATGCGCCATGTCGCTACCGCTGGTTCTGGCGCTTCTCGCTTTTGGCATCGCCCTGAGTCAAGCGGCTTGCGCCGCGCGTGCCGTGACGCTCCAGTGGCTGCGACTCGGGGACCTTATCGCGCTGAGTCTTCTGGGCATCGGAGGCGCGGCGATGCTCATTGACCCGCCGGAGCAGAGCAGAGCGGCACTTCACCTCGTCGGCGCGATCCTCGTCGTCACGGCGCTGGCGCACCTCATGCTCGTGCAGTCCGGCTGGCGAAGCTCGCAGCGCCTCGTCGTTTCGGTGGGCTGCGCCGCCGTCGTGCTGGCGCTATCTCTTGGCTACGTCGCCGAGCCGCTCGCGTGGATGCAGCCGCTGGCGATCGACTCCAGCGCGAGCCAGCGCGCCATGCACTGGCCGATCTGGTTCATCGGACCGGCGCTGGCGCTCACCGGCTGGCTCACGGGTGGCTCGCTCATGGCCATGCTCCTCGGACACGCCTACCTCACCTCCGGCAGCGAGATGACCCAGCAGCCCTTCCTGCGCCTCGTGCGCCTGCTGCTCCTCGCGCTGGCCCTTCGCCTCGCGCTGGCGCTGTTTGGGGCCCTGCTGCCGTGGTGGCTCATGCGCGATGGCGCCGAGCCTCAGCGCGGCTCGCTCACCATGGCCGTGCTGCTGCTGTGCGCTCGATTCCTCGTCGGCCTGGTCGTCCCGCTCATCATGACCTGGATGGCGCTGCAGTGCGTGCGCATCCGCTCGAACCAGTCGGCGACGGGAATCCTCTACGTCTCGAGCACGATGATTCTCATCGGCGAGTTCGTCGCCCTCTCGCTGGCGACGGCGCATGGACTGCCCTTCTGACCTCCGCGCCGGCCGCACGATACCATCACCCACCATGCATCCGGCGCTGTGGGGACAATCGTGAGTCAGGCCGCCGCCAACTGGAAAGCCCGCTCGCGCAGGGAGCGCGAACTCAATCTCGGCATCCACTGGGTGCTGCGCGGCGTCCTCGAGAGCGAAGCGGGGGTCGATCTCCTGCTGGCGTCCAAGGCCGAACCGATTCCCGGGCTGCTCGCTTCGTGGTCGCGCTTTGCCGGCGAACTCGATGAATCCGGCGTCGCCACCGAAATGGCCGAAAGCGACACCATCACCGCAGGTCTGATGCGCGCGGCGCTGCTCGCCCGGCGGCGCGTCGTCGGGCTCTACGAGTTGCGCGGATTCCGCCAGGCGGTCGATGCGCTCTTCGATGCCGGACAGATCCGCGTGAGCCCTCGCTCGGGCGGCGTGCTGGTCGTGTGCCACTCGCGCTGGAACTTCGGCGCCCCCACCGAGACCGACAGCATCAGCGCAGGCTGGCAGACGGTGCACCGGCCGACGCTCGCCGACCCGCGCGACCTGGCGGCCTATCTCGACGTCCCCATCCTCGCGCCCTCGACGCCTTACGAAGGAACCCGCCTGCTCAACGAGGCGATGCGCCTCTCGCGGGCCGCGGGCACCCTGGTGATGGTCTATCTCACGCCGATGATCATGGGCGGCGGCGAGACAGAACTGCACGCCGAAGATCCCGCCGTGCGCGGCGCGCCCTCGAGCGGTGACCCGCGCACCGAAGATCGCGGCACCCCCCTGCAGACCGAACTGCGCCGTCGGCGGCTTGACCAGGTCTTCAACGCGCCGCTGCCCGGCGAGGTCGTGCCGATGGGCTTCATCACCTTCGGCTCGGCGCACGCGTCTTTACGACACGCGCTGGCGCTGCTCGGACTTACCGGCCGGCTGCCGATTCTTCGCCTCGGGTGCATCAATCCGTTCGATCCCCGGCCCGTCGAGCAGATGCTCAGCCGCTGCGAACAGATGATCGTCGTCGAGAACGGCCGACCATTCATCGAGCAGTCGATTCGAGTGCTGGCCGACGGTTTGCGGCGCTCGGGCCAGCGCGCTGCGGAAGTGTTCGGCAAAGTGCTTCCGGGGCACAAGCCGGATCAGCCGGGCGTGTCGAGCGATCCCGAACTGCACCCGTCGGAACTGGCGGCCGCACTGGGCGAACTCCTGGCCGAACGGCGCACGACGACAGGGCACGAGACCGTGGCGCAGCGCCTCGCGTCACTTCCCGCCGCGCGCGCCATCGGCGCGCGCATTTCCCTCGAGCGACATCGCCGCGAGCCGCGCGAACAGAGCCTCATCCGACCCCTCATCGACGCGATGATCGAGCAGTTGCGCGATGAACTCAGTCTGCCGGCGCCCGATCGCCCGGCGAGCGAACTGCGCGTCGAGTCCCTTGAGACTGCCACGCTTGAACGCCAGGAGGGCGAGCGACAGATCATCGAAATGGAGCGGCGACGCGTGCCGACCGTCGGCCGCAGCGCCATCACCCACGCCATTTTGCGCCGGCACGACACGACCTTTCTCGTGCTGCCCGATCCGCCGGATCGACTCAGCGGCATCGAGCCCGCCGACGTGGATCGCCTCGCGCGGAGCATGGTCAGCGAGCGCGAGATCCGGCAACTTCGGATCATCCGCACCGACCCGACGGACCTGACCACCTTCGCCCACGATCTGCGCAGCGCCTTGCTCGGGCCGGGCGTGGCCGTCGTGATCATCGATGCGCGAACCGAATCGGAGCCCGAGCACGTCGCCGGCCCGCCGCGCGTCTGGTCCGAGCGCGGCTTTGCACCCGTCGAGGCGACGGTGGTGCCCTCGTCACCCCTGGCCGCGATCGCGTACGCGTGGCTCGTGCGCCGGGGCTGGACGCGCACGCCGATGCTCAATGGGGTGCACGGCCCGCGCCTGCTCATGGCGCACCCCGCCGATCCGCTGACCACACCGCTGGACGGCTGGCCGGGTTTCGAGGAGTATCGCCTTCAGCGGCGCTCGGCGCCGCGGCGCGACGGCGCACAGGCGGCGGCGCTGCCCGAACCGACACTTCGCCACCCCCACGTACCCATCTGGAACGCCCACCTCTGCGGCCGCACCGAGTCCGACGTCCTCCAGGCGCTGCGCCTGATTGATTCCGCAGGACGGCGCATGGGCTATCGCGTACAGGCGCTGCTTGGCCGGGCCGGCGCTTCGTGGATCGGACAGATCGCCTTCACACACCCGCGCCCGACCGAGCCGGTCCAGCCGATCACGCCGCGCATCCCGTACGGCGCTGCGCACGTCATCATCGCCATGGACCTCGAATCGCTGGTCGATTCCATCGACGCCGAGAGCCGCCTGGCCGTGGCGTCGCCCGAGCAGACTTCACTGGTCCTCGACCTTTCGCCGGCGGTCGCGTCCTCGTTCGACGACCGATCCTTCGAGCCGCGCTACATCGTGCCGGGCGAACTCAACGCCATCATCCCGCCCGTCGAGCGGCTGGTGCTGCGCGCCAGCGAGTTGTGCGAGCGTCGGCTCAAGTCGCGCCAGCACGTGGCGTCGGTGCTGGTCGGGGCGGCGTTTCAGCGCGGCCTGATCCCCGTGAGCGCCACCTCACTCGACGACGCCGCCGCAGCGCTGGACGACCACGGTCTTGGCCGGCACCCGGACGCCGTCACCTTCGGCCGGTCGCTCGCCTCGACCGCGCCCGATCAGATGCCGCTCGAAGAGCCCGCGCCGATGAGCCCGGAGTCGCTCGTGCGCTTGCACGCGGCGGTGATGTCGCGCCAGCGCTGGAGGCAAAAGCCCCAGGCGGCGCTGTTCCGTCAGCTGGCCCTCGGAACCCTCGACGCCGTAACCGGCCTGCGCCGCGGCGACGGTTCGCGCCTGGCCGAACGCCGCTTCATCGCGCGGCTGATCGACTGCGAATACTGGGGCGGCCTGCCGCTGGCGCGCACCTACGCCGAACTCATCAGCCGCATCTACGCCGCGGAACGCTCCGCGGCGAATTACCCCCTCACGCGTCTGGCCATCGACGAAGTCGCCCGCGGCCTGCTCATCGCCGATACCCCCTTTGTCGCCCGCACCGCGTTGCGCGTCGATCGGCAGCGGCGCATCATGCGCGAACTCGGCGCCGACCGCGCCGGCGGCGACACCATGACGCTGCGCGTTCGCGGCCAGGTGCGCCAGGCGCCGCTTCGATCCGTCATCGGGGGCTACTGGTCGCTCGGCGGGGCCGGGCTGCGCCTGCTCGCGCTGCTGCGCCACGCGCGCCTCATCAGCACCTGGCACCGGCGGGACCGCGAGTACCGCGCCTGGATCATCAACCTGGCGCGAAACTGCGCCGAGGACCTGCCCGAGCGCTCCTCGCTCTGGCTGGAAATCTTCCGCCAGTTGACGCGGGTGCGCGGCTATGGCGTGCGGCGCGATGTGCGCATCCGTCGCGTGCGCACCGCCGTCCAGTCGATGCTCGAACTCGCCGGACCGCGCCCCGCCGCGGCCGAGGCCGGCCCGCTCGCTCCCCTGCCGCCCGCCGATGAAGCGGAAGATGAAGCGGGTCTTCACACTTGACCGGCTCCGGGCGGCTATCATCTGGCGATCTGCTCTTCGAAAAGGGCAGAGTTCTGATCGCATCGGTTTGACGGATGACGCCCGCGAGGGCGCCGAATCCGCAGATGACGATCGGCTTTCATGTCAAATCGGCAAGCGGTTTCATGACGACCCTGACGGGCATTCTTGAATGGCCCCAGCGAGGTGATGGAAGAATCCGTCAACTCAACGGGATGTTGCTGGAGCGGCCGGACGATCCGATCGTTCCGAACGTTCTTGCGCAGCGCTTCCCACTGCGCGCGGCGCAGGAATTGACCGTCGAAGTCTCGCTGCGCCGACCCCGCCGCCGCCGCGGCCGCAACCGCGGGCCCAACGCTCCGCCGCGCGAAGCCCGGCCGATCGTCGAGAATGTCCTCACCATCGACGGCCTCGATCCCGACAGTTACGCCAAGCGCCTGCCGTTCGACCAACTCACCTCGATCGACCCGCAGCCGCGCCTCACGCTCGAATACCCCGGCTGCCCGCCGGCCAACCGGCTCATCGACCTGTTCTGCCCGATCGGCTATGGCACGCGCGGGCTCGTCGTGTCGCCTCCCAAAGCCGGCAAGACCACGCTGCTCCAGCAGATCTGCCACGGCATCAAGCGCAATCATCCCGAGGTTCACATCGTCGCCCTGCTCATCGACGAGCGACCCGAGGAAGTGACGGATTTCCGCCGCAACGTGCCCTGCCTCTGCCTCGCGTCCAGCAACGACCAGGACACCGAGCGGCACGTCAATCTCGCCATCTTCGCCATCGAGCGCGCCAAGCGCATGCTCGAGGCCGGCAAAGACGTCGTGGTGCTGCTCGACTCGCTCACGCGCATGGGCCGGGCGTTCAACGCCTCGCGCCAGCACGCCAGTTCGGGCCGCACGATGTCCGGCGGCCTCGACTCGCGAGCCCTCGAAGTGCCCAAGCGGCTCTTCGGCGCCGCCCGCAAGGCCGAAGAGGGCGGCTCGCTGACGATCATCGCCTCGTGCCTGGTCGATACCGGGTCGCAGGCGGACCAGATCATCTTCGAAGAGTTCAAGGGCACGGGCAACATGGAGCTCATCCTCGACCGCTCCGTGTCCGAAAAGCGCATCTTCCCCGCGATGAACCTCGCCGCCTCGGGCACGCGCAAAGAGCACCTGCTGCTCACCCCCAAGGAACTCACGACCATCACCGCCCTGCGCCGCTCACTGCTCAACATGCGTCCCGACATGCAGATCGAGCGACTGCTCGCCGCCATCGAGCGCGTGCCGACGAACGCGCAACTGGTCGGCGAGTGAGAGGCGAAGGCGCCAGCGGCTCACGCGAGCAATTCTGAGACGATTGCGTCGATGCGCGCGTGCAGGCGTCGGCTCTGGTTGGAATGAACTTCTCGGGAATGCAGCGCCCTGCTCAATTCAGCAAGTTCCTCCGCGATTGCACGATCATTGAGCCGCCACGTAGGCAACTGCTCGAGCTGCCGCGGGCCGATGTGCATGGACCTGACACCGAAGCCGCGCGAGCCGAACAGCACGCGGTAGAAATCATTGACGGGCGTTGAATTGAGCCAGGCGCACAGCGCGTGACACAGCACCGGCTCAAGCGGGATCACCTGCACCGCCGACTTGCCGCACAGCGCTGAACCGTCATCGACCACGGCTTCGATGCGGCCCGCCAGCCCGGCCACCAGCACCTTGGCGGAGCACGCCTGCGCAGCGCGGCGCGGCATATGGCTCTCGAGCCAACCGAGCGGCACGACCGGCTCGATCCACGCCGTCTTGAGATAGCGCGTCGGCCGCGTGCCCCAGTGCGACTGGTACGGATCGATCGTGCCGGTATTGATCAGTTGCACAAAGGCGTCTGTCGCATCGCGCCGCTCGACGATCGCCTCGCGCAGGCGGTATGCCTCGGCCGTGGTCGCCCCATCGCCCACGAAGGCGCACTCCCGGAGGCGCGGCCGCTCGCGCAGCGCCGCCGGATTGATCGCAGTCGACAGGGCGCTCCCGCGGCCGGCCAGCGCTGCCGACCAGTGCCCCGGCGGCAGGGGCGCCAGATCACGCTGAGCAAAGGACCAGCAACTTGGTCCGTCGATGATTCGAATCAGTTGACCGTCCCCGCCGCGACCGCGACGCATGACCACGCTCACCGTCTCGACCGCGGCTTCCTCGAAGGCATCAAGCCGGTTGACGCGAATTGATTCGATCGTCTGTTTTAGAAGGAGCGCCTGCACGTGCCGGGCATGGTCGGAGGCCAGCAGCCTCCGTGGCAGGACGAGGCCGACGCGCCCACCCGGCCGCGCGAGCCGCAGCGCCAGTTCGACGAAGAGCGATGCCAGATCCCAGTTGCCGCGCGCCGTGGCGTATCGGCCCGCCAGCCCACGCCGGCGCGACAGATTCCCGGCACACATCGACTCGGAATCCACGAACGGCGGATTGCCCACGACCAGACCAAATGTGCCCGGCTCGATCAGCTCCCCCAGCAGCGCATCGCCGAGTCGGCACCAGTGAGCAAAATCGCCCGGCTCCATCCCCCACCGCTCACACTCCATTTCAAGCAGCGGCCGGCCCGCGGCACGCGCCTGCGGGTCGATGTCAATGCCGTGCAGGCTCGCCGCCGCAAGTTGCAGACAGTCGCGACGCGACTCCACGGCCGCGATGCGCTCAATGAGGTCCGCCAGCCGCCGCCAGGCGCCGAGGAGAAAATGGCCGCTGCCGCACGCCGGGTCGATGATGCGCAGCCTCGCCAGGCGCGCCCGGCACGACGCCGCATCGACCATGGGCTCAAGAATCGGCGCCATCGCCTCGTCGAGAATGGCCCCCACGAGATCAGGCGGCGTGTAGAACGCGCCAAGCCGCTTGCGGCGAGCCGCAGCGCTCTCACCAACCGTCCGCTGCGAGTTTGGCGCCCGCTTCGCTATCATGCCCTGTCGTCATCGTCACAAGCGCCGCCCGACCACGATTCTTCCCCGGATTGCTCCATGCCCGTTTCGCACCGACTCGCGTCCTACGGCACTTCGATCTTCACGGAGATGACGCGCCTGGCAAATGAGAAGGGCGCCATCAACCTCTCGCAGGGGTTCCCCGATTTCGACGGACCGGAGTTCGTCCGCAACGCCGCGATCGACGCCATCCGCGCCGGGCACAATCAATACGCCCGCATGTCCGGAGTGCCGCCGCTGAACAATGCGCTGGCCAGCCGCTGGCAGCGACTCACCGGTCAAGCGATCGACCCCGACACGCAGGTGAGCGTAACCAACGGCTGCACGGAGGCCATCGCCGCCACCTGCCTCGGCCTGCTCAATCCGGGCGATGAAGTCATCACTTTCGAGCCCTACTACGACTCCTACAGACCCTGCATCGAGATCTCCGGCGGCGTGCCGGTCGTGCTTACGCTCGCGGCGCCGATGTTTAGCCTCAACCGCGACGCGTTCGAGGCCGCCATCACGCCGCGCACGCGCGCGGTCATCATCAACACGCCTCACAACCCGACGGGCAAGGTCTTCAGCCGCGACGAACTCACCTTCGTCGCCGAGATGTGCATCCGCCACAATCTCATCGCCATCACCGACGAGGTGTACGAGCATCTCGTGTTCGAAGGCCAGCACGTGCGCCTGGCTACGCTGCCGGGCATGGCCGAGCGCACCATCACGCTCTCCTCCGTCGGCAAGACGTTCTCGCTCACCGGCTGGAAGATCGGCTGGGCGATCGCCTCGCCGGACCTGAGCCGGTGCGTGCGTTCGGGGCGGCAGTTTCTGAGTTACTCGGTGGCCACGCCACTTCAGCACGCCGCCGCGGCTGCCGTCAGCGCCGGAAGCGAATACCTCGACGCATTCCTGCGCGAGTATCGGCAGCGCCGCGACCTGCTCTGCGAAGCGCTGGAAGAAATCGGCTTTGTCGTGTACCGGCCGGCCGGCACCTATTTCGTCCTCGCCGACCACACGCCCTTCGGCTTCGCCGACGACCGCGCCTTCTGCGCGCACCTCATCGACGAGATCGGCGTCGCCGCCATCCCGCCCACGCCGTTCTACGACCACGTCGAGTTCGGCAAGCCGCTGGTGCGCTTTGCGTTCTGCAAGCGGCTCGAAACGCTCAACGCCGCGATTGATCGGCTGAGGAAGTTGCGGCCCCGGTAGTCGCCTCCGGAGCGTCTCCGCCCGCTGCGGCGTACTCCTCGATCGTCAGCGTCCCCGTCGGGGCCGGCTCCAGCGGCGGGTGGTACACATGGCACAGCACACAATCCGAGCGCACGCCCACCTCGGGCGCGTGGCACGCGCGGCACGAGTCGATCGACGGCAGCATGATGTCGGACGTCTCCGTCCCCGTGGTCGCCTGCGCGTGACACTCCAGGCACGTCAGCGCGCGGTGCGCTTCGTGCGAGAAGACCGAACGCTCCAGCCAGCGCTGGGGAATCTCCGGTGACGCCAGTTCAAACGGCGCGCCGCGCGGCCGCTTGGGCCGCTCAATGGCCGCGCTGTAATGGCACTTGCCGCACCCGTTGAGAACCCGGTCGAACTCCTTGTGCCGATCGCGCGAGATCTCGCCGTCGATGTCGATCTCCGATTCCTCAACGGCTTTGTCCGGCGGATGCAGGAGATTCTCTTTGAGCACGCTGGCCAGAAGTTCTCGATTCACTTGCTCGATGAGTTCCGACACGTTGCCGTGCACCGCTCGCCTCGGGCCGATCTGGATGAGGTTCTGCTCGTGGCAGGCGACGCAGTGCTGCTCGAACGAAATCGGCTTCATGTACCGACCCTGCGCATCCGGTTGGTGACACGAAGCGCACGTGAGCGACAGCTGGCCGTCGGCCAGCCGCTCGATCGCCCGGGCCTGCTGGCCATGCGCCTGCAGCGCCTCCTGCACGTTCGCGTTCCCGGCGTCCATGTGCCGAGCGTGGTTGAACTTCACAGTTGCGGCATCCTCGCGGTCGCCGCGGAGCACCGCCCAGTCCGGATGGCTCTGCCCGAAGTCGAAGATCATGTTCACGATCGTCGGCTCAACGGACGGGCTGGTGCGCGGCTGGGCGATGAGCAGCGACGCGCCGAGCAGCGCCATGCAGCCGCCGGCGAGGATGAGTGCAACGCCGCGGGCCGTCATGGCCGGTCCTCCCCGACTGATTCATCCGGTATTGCCGGCGGCGCCTCGGCCGGGTGCAGGCCGTCGCGGCTCAGGTTCGCATGGCACTGCACGCACAGGCGATCGGGAATGAGGTTGAGGTCGGCATCGCGGCCGCGGTGCTCAACGTGGCACACGGCACAACCCGCCGCCATCCGCACCGGCCCGCGGTGGCCGGGGATGACGACAGCATCCGCCGCGCTGAATTGCGTCTGGTTTGGCGCGTGCTCAACCGCGGCGTGGCAGCGCAGGCAGGCGTCATCGGCAACGGGCAGGAAGAAATTGGAAGCGCCATCCGCGGCAGGCTGGTGACACTGTGCGCAGTCATTGCCGAAGCTCGCGTGCACCGTGCTCAGGCTGCCCGACGAATACGCGCGGTTGTCGCCGCGCGCCACCAGCATGGCAAGCAAGCCTCCGCCGCCGAGCACGACCAGCCACGCGAGCCAGCGATTGGCCAGGTCCGGCCCGTGCGTGCGGCGGACGTAGGTCACGTCGAATCGCTCTTCAATCGGTCGGCTGTCGGGCATCGACGGTTCCTCAGGTCCAGAAGCGCAGCGCCATCACCGCGTGCGCCGCCACGAGCACCAGCAGCGCCCAACTCAGCGGCACGTGAAACAGCAGCCAGGCGAACAGCACGCGCATGAGACGCCGTTGGCGCAGCAGGTCGCGGTGCAGGTGATAGATCGAACTCAGTTCGGCGATGCCGGCGTGCGCGTGAGCCGGCGTCATCGTGTGCAGCGCGCTGAAAAGATTTTCGGCGCGGTGTGGGTCGCGCACATCGCCGCCATTCTCGCCGGCGAGGTACCCGCGCAAGTGATCGAGGTAAAAGCGGCGGATCGGCTCGCCCCCGGCCGGCGGCTGCCCGGCGACGTCCCCACCATCGTTCCAGGGCGGCGCGGCGGTATCGATCGCGCCGGCGTATTGCACCACCACGCGCTCGGCCAGCATTGGCAGATCGTTCAGCCGCCGCCTCAACTGCTGCGCGATCGTCTCGCCGGGCACGCTGTGCAGCAGCAGGCGCGGCACGAACTGCTGAATCAGCAGGCCCAGCAGCCCGCTGAGCGTGACCAGCGCCAGTACGATCCACAGCAGCGTCGTCATCGGACCGCCGAGACGGAACGCCGCATGCAGACCCACGAGCAGGCACGTGAGCAGCCCCAGCCAGATGTGGCCGCGCAGCCACGTGGACGCCCGGCCCAGTCGCCAGTGCGGTACCTTGCGCTTGAGCGAGAGTGCCGTGCAGAAGAGCATGATGGCCAGGGCGGCCGAACCGAGCGTCAGCCCCACCACCGTCGATCCAGACGGCCCGTTGAGGTGGCGCGGCGCATCGGAAAGATACCACGCGCTCGCCGCCGCGCCGATTGCGATGGTCGCCCCCGCCCACGGGATGTGCTTTCGATCCACGAGCATGCTCAGGAGGCCCCGCCTTGCTCTTCTCGATCGGCGGCCGCGGCGAACAGCCCGACCGCGCTGAGGAACTCTGCCGCGTTCACGCGATGGGCCGCGTCGTGCGGGCACGAGTAGACGCACGCCGGGCCCGAGGGCAGATCTTCGCACTGGTCGCACACGGCCGCGCGCTCGGTGACGGCCATGACTTCGCCGGATTCCGCGATGCGCATGAGCCGCTCGCTCACGTCCTCGCCGTACTCCTCGAGTTCGTGCATCACGATGGACTCGTACGGACACTGCTTGGCGCAGATGCCGCAGCCCACGCACCAGTCTTCGATGATGATGCTCAGGTCTTCGCTGCGGCGGATCGATCCAACCGGGCAGCCGATCATGCACACGGGATCGAGACACATGCGGCAACTCGACGGCACGAGGTACTTGTCGTAGCGCGGCCCGGTGCGAAACAGCCGGCTGATGCCGTCCTCGTGCGCCGACACGCACGCATCGACGCACTGGTCGCAGCGCGTGCAGCGCTCGAGGTCGATGAGCATGAGGTTCTGCCCCTGCAGCAGGCCGAGTTCTTCGACCCGCCTCGACGGCGCCGAGACCGTCAGCGTCACCCGCGCCCTCTGCCCCTGGCGGATGCGCTCCTGGGTGACGGTCTCGAGCCGACCCTTGATGCGCGGAAACTCGTCGAGTACGGCGGCGAAGTCGTCGGCCGCGATCTTCACGAGTTCCACCCGCGCGGGCTTGCGCTTGCGCCCGCCCTCCATGATGGGGTGATCGACCGCCTGGCAGGTGGCGTTGCGCGTGGTGCGGCGAAGCAGTCCGGTCTCGCCGAAAAAATCGCCGCGCGTGAGGTACGCCAGCGTCCGCTCGCCGCCGGGAAACTTCTGGCTCACGCGCACCTGCCCGAGGCGGATGACATAGACGCCGTCGGCTTCGTCGCTTTCGCGGAAGATGGTCGTGCCGGCATCGACGGCGATCAACTGAGCACGGCTCTGCAGGCGTTCGAGCACGTCGTCGGGCAGGTCGCGGAAGATCGGCACGTTGCGCAGGTGCCCCTGCAGCGCCCGGGCGCGGTAGTTCGCATCCATCTTCTCGCGAAAGGTGGGCGAGCGCTGCAACTGTTCGTACATGTTGCGCAGGATTTCGAGCATGACGCAGTCAGTCTCGGCCACCACCGTGGCCGAGCGCGGAGCGAGGTTGAGGCAACTCATCTCGCCGAAGACTTCTCCGGCGCCCAGCGTCGTCCGCGGCTGGCCGTACGTCAGATCGACGTTGGCGTCGATGGGGATGATGGCGTCGCTGCTGTGGCGGGGCGGATGGAGGGGCTTCTGGCCGAACCACCGGCCGATGGCGGCGCGCCAGCCTTGCCGCGGCCGGGATGCAGCCGCGCCCAGCCGCCGGGCGATGAAGACCTTCACCGTACCTTCGAGCAGATAGAACGCCGTGGTGCCGCCTTCGCCCTCGCGGCAGATGACCTCGCCGGCGGCAAACTCGCGGCGCACCACCGTGCCGGGAAACTTGTCGATCACTTTGCGGTCGAGATCGGCGAAAATGTCGATGCCGACCAGGTCGGGCGCCCTGAGGATGGCGCTGCGATCTCCGGAGAGTCTCGCCGTGAGCATTCGCTTGGCCATCCGAAGGGCTCCTGGTGTGCGCGTGGGAGAGCGCGTGCGACCATCGGCGACAGCGCCGCGGCGCCGCCCGACAGTCGGTCTCATCGGCTGGTTGAGGGCGCGTTCTTGACCGCCGCAACCCGCGCCGCCGCGGATCGCAGCGACTGACCGGCGCGGCCGGCGCTGGTATCCTGTCCGGGCTGTGTAACGTGACTCAGGTATTCAGTGAGGTGCGCAATGACGTCAAGACGCCGGGAATCTCATCTGTTCGGACTGTCAGGCTGCGTGATCTGCGGCATGAGCGCAGCGCTCATCGCGGCCACGCTGGGCACGCGCGGCGAGACGGCTTTGTCATGTGCGATCTTGAGCGAAGGCGCGCCCGAGGCCCTGTGCCGGGCCGATGCCGCAGCGCCGCCGATCCTCCCCGGCTTTACGTACATCGGCGTATCCGGGTGCATGGGCAGCGGCTGCCACGATGATGAGAAGCCCACCGAGCACTCGGGCAAACTCATCGGCGACGAGTACAACATCTGGTTCGACCACGATCCGCACAAGGACGCGTGCGAGACGCTTTTCGACGATGCGTCGACGGAGATCGCCGAGAAACTCAGCCTCGCCGACCCCGCCGCCAGCGAGCGCTGTCTTTCCTGTCACACCACGTACCCGCCCGAGCCGCAACGCGATGAGACGTTTGATGTCGAGCAGGGCGTCGGCTGTGAAACCTGCCACGGCGCCGGCGAGAAGTACCTCGAGCCGCACGCGACGGAGGGCTGGACCAACGAGCAGCGCGGCAAGATCGGCGCCGCCGGGCTCCGGACTGAGTACGGCCTGATCGACACGACCGATCTCGCCGCTCGGGCCCAGATGTGCGTCTCGTGCCATCTTCAGATCGATAAGGACCTGCTCGACGCGGGCCACCCGGCGCTGCAGTTCGAGTTGTACTCGTACAACCATTACATCTACGGCGATGAGCACGGCAGGATTCACTGGGACGACTCCAGTGTGCCGTGGATCAACGCCAAACTCTGGGCGATCGGCCAGGCGGCGTCGCTCGAGGCGGCGCAGGCTCAGTCCGCCGCATGGAAGAGCAAGGGCTGGGACACCGCCGCGGCCGACGAACTGGTCGCCATCTACGAGGCCGGCGCGAAGATCGCGGCCAAGCACTTCGGCGCCAACACCCCCGCCGCGCTCGCCGCAGCGACGTACAGCGCCGAGGCGTGCAAGGCCGCCGCGGCCGATCTCGCCGCGCTCGCTGCCAACGCCAGCAGCCAGGTGCAGCGCAAGAACCTGGCCTTCGGCCTGGTCGCGCTGGGTGAGGCGTGCTTCAAGGCGGCCGGAGGTGAAGTTCCCGCCGCCTTCCGCACCGCCAGCAAAGCGGCAACCGCCGGGCAGGAAGGCGACGACTGGACGAAGGCGATCAAGGAGATGGCCGATCTCATCGGCAAGTGACGCAAGCCATCGAGCACGCGAGGCGTTGACCGGCATGGCTCATCCCACGCGCATCGTCATCCTCGGCGGCGGATTTGCCGGTGTTTACACCGCCAGGCACCTGCTGCGTCTGGGCGGCGACCGCGTGCAGGTGCATCTCGTCAATCGCGAGAACTACCTCGTCTTCCAGCCGATGCTGCCGGAAGTCATTTCAGGCAGCGTGGGCATTGCCGACACCACCACGCCCATCCGACGTCTCATCCCGCGCGCTCATCTGCACATGCGCGACGTCGAGGGAGTGGACCTCGCCGAGCGGCACGTCATCTGCTCGCCCGGCTTTCAGCCGCGCCCGCTTGTTCTGCCTTATGACCACCTCGTCATCGCGCTGGGCAACGTGACGGACTTCCGCGGGCTGCCCGGTCTCGCCGAACACGCCATGCCCTTCAAGACGCACGGCGACGCACTGGCCCTGCGCAATCACGTCATTCGCATCCTCGAAGAGGCCGACGCGGAGACGCGTGCGGACTGGCGAGCGAGGCTGCTGACGTTCGTCGTCGCCGGCGGCGGGTTCTCCGGCGTGGAAGTCGTGGCGGAACTGCACGACTTCGTCCGCCGCGCGCTGCGCAGTTATCCCACCATCACGCGCGCGATGTGCCGCTTCGTCCTGCTCCATTCGCGCGAGCGCATCCTTCCCGAAGTCGATGAGAAGCTGGCCCTCTACGCGCAGAACCTGCTGCGCCGGCGCGGCATCGAGATCATGCTCGGCGCGCGACTTGCCGCCGCCACATCCGAGCACGCGGCGCTGGCAGACGGCACGAAGCTCGCCTGCGCGACGCTCGTGGCCACGGTGCCGAGCCATCCCAATCCGCTGTGCGAAGCGCTCGATCTCCCCAGCGATCGCGGGCGCATCATCGTCGATGAGCACCTGCGCGTGCAGGGGCAGGGCAGCGTGTGGGCGCTGGGCGACTGCGCGCTGGTACCGCTGCCCGGCGCCGTCGGCGAGCGGGCGTACGCGCCGCCCACGGCCCAGCACGCGATTCGCGAAGCAAGAGTCGCGGCCGCCAACATCCTGGCCGCCGAGAACAAGCGCCCGCTGCAGCCTTTCGCCTTCAAAGGTCTGGGCTCGCTGTGCGCGCTGGGTCATCGCCGCGGCGTCGCTCAGGTCATGGGCGTGCGTCTGGCCGGCTTTCCGGCGTGGTTCCTCTGGAGAACCGTCTACTGGAGCAAACTGCCGGGCATCCAGAGCAAGGTGCGCGTCGGCTTGTCCTGGCTGCTCGATCTATTCCTGCCGCCCGACATCGTGCAGCTGCGCGTCGGCCGCAGCAGCGGAATCAATCACGAGCACTTCGAACCCGGCCAGGCCGTGTTCGAACAGGGCGACCTCGGCGATCGCGTCTACATCATCATCCGCGGCCGCGCGGACGTGGAGCGGCGCGATGAGCAATCCGGCCAAGCGCAGGTTCTCGCCTCGCTCGAAGCGGGCCACTACTTCGGCGAGATGGCGCTGCTCAACCGCGCCCCGCGCAACGCCACCGTGCGCTGCGTCGAGCCGATGGATGTGCTCAGCATCGAAAAAGGCGAGTTCGGTTCGCTCATTACCCACCTCGATGTCCTGCGCCAGCAGTTCGAGCAGACGGCCCAGGCCCGGCGCGAGCCGATGCCGCCTGCAAAATTACCGACCGCGCTCCCAAAGATCTGAAAGTCCCATGTCCAGCGCCACCACGTCACCCGCCTCCGCCGTCGAGATCGATCCGCAGACCGCCGCCGTGGAACTCGAGCAGCGGCGCGGCCGGCTCGTGCTCTGGACGCTCGCCGCGAGCACCGGTTCGCTGTTTGTCGCAGCCAAATTCGGCAGCATTTCATGGTCGCCGTCGATCGACCTGTGGCCCGCCGTGCTGCTCTCCCTGGCGTTCGGCACGTTCATCGGCCTGGCCCAGGCGCCCATCGTGGCGCGATGCATCGCGGGCAAGCGGTTCTCCATCGCGCTGCCCGCGGTCTACGTCGGCGGCGCCGTCGCGGCCATCGCAGCCATGCAATCCGGCGAACTCATCTGGGGCCTGGTCGCGCTGACGGTTGTTCCTCCCCTGCTCGCACTCGCGGCGACCCTGCTGCCCGATGTGGCCCTCGGTCGCCGCGATCGCTGCTTCAATTGCGGCTACAACATCGGCGGCTTCGCCTCCGACGTCTGTCCCGAGTGCGGCGCGCCGCTGCCGGCGCCGATCGCGCCTCCCGTTCCCACGCGAGCGCTCCCGCCGCAGGAGGGGCAGGCATAATGGCGGCCGGAGGACTCCTGCTCATCCTGGTCCTGGTGCTCGTGGCGGTCATCGGGTTCGTCGCGTTCATGATCGGCCGCCGGTCGCGCGTGCGCTCCGTAGCACAGCCGTGCTGCGCGAATTGCCTCTACCCCGTCGCGGGACTGACCTCGCTGTCCTGCCCCGAGTGCGGTTCGGATCTGCGCACAGTGGGCATTCTCACCCCGGCGATGCGCCGCCCCATCGGGCCCTGGCTCGCCATCATCCTCTGGACGCTGGCGCTGCCGGTGCCCGCGCTGGTCATCAGCGGCGTGTTCGCCTCATTTCTCATGCCCGAAAGGTACGAGTACGAGGATGCGTGGCGCCTCACTCCGGCAGCGGGCGCCGGCGTCGATCACATTGAGTTCACGGCTTCTGCGTCGAGTTGGCGTTGGCCATGGAGCCAGCCCGGCACCACCGCGTGGAACGACAAGCCAGACACCCTCCGGTTTGCGCTCTTCACACCGGCGAACGCGGGCGCGCCGGCCGTGGCGGAACTGATCGTTAATCTTGACACCGACACCTGGCGCACCGCCGCCGACTCGCAGGCTCGACCCCTGAGCGAACTCGATGAATCGCGTCTGGGCGCGTGGCTCGACGCCGCCTCGGGCAGTCTCGCCGGACAACTGGCTCCCCCGCTGCTGAGCCTGATCGACTCCATTCGCCACGACCCGCTGGGCAGGCCTGCGATCGCGGTAGCCGTGCAGGCGCCGTCGCTGGCTTCGCTGAGTGTCGCGCAATCGGGATCGATGTCCATGACCGGCCCGACGCGGGGCGCCATGGTTGCGCTGCTGCTGTTCTGGGTCGGCCTCTGGCTGCTGGTGAGCCTGCTGCTCTACCGCCGCCAGAGCCGCACCGCGACCGGCTGATGGCGTCGGCGGACTATCATGCTCGCGATGACTGCACCAGCCGCACCGCGCCGCATCCGCATCACCGACGTCGGGCCGCGCGATGGTCTTCAGAACGAAAAGCAGCCAGTCTCCACGCGCAACAAGATCGCCTTTATCAACGCGCTCTCGCGCTCCGGCGTGGCTGAGATCGAAGTCTCGAGTTTCGTCAGTCGCAAGTGGATTCCTCAACTTGGTGACGCGTCAGAGGTTTTTGCCGCGATCGAGCGCCTCCCGGGAGTCGTGTACAGCGCGCTCGTCCCGAACATGAAGGGCATGGAGGCGGCGCTCGCCTGCGGCGTGAGGAAGATCGCCGTCTTCACCGCCGCGTCTGAGACGTTCAATCAGCGCAACACCAACGCGGGCATTGCGGAGTCCATCGCCCGATTCGAGCCGGTCGTGCAGACCGCGCGCGCCGCATCCGTGCAGGTCCGCGCCTACATCTCCTGCGCCGTCGCCTGTCCCTACGAGGGGCCGGTGGCGCCGGCGGCAGTCGCGCAGGTGGCGCAGCGCCTGCTCGATCTCGGCGTGGATGAACTCGATCTCGGCGACACGATCGGCGTAGCAACCCCCACCGACATCGATGCGCTCTACGACGCGATCGAATCGCTTGTGCCCGCGAGCAACACCACCCTGCACCTCCACGACACGCGCGGCACGGCGCTGGCCTGCCTGCTTCGCGCCATCGAGCGCGGCGTCATGTCGTTCGACACGTCCACGGGGGGACTCGGCGGGTGCCCGTATGCTCCGGGCGCGGCCGGAAACGCCGCGACTGAAGACGTGGTCTACTGCCTCAACCGGATGGGTTTCGAAACCGGCGTTCGACTCGACCAACTCATCGAAGCCGGCCTCATCATCGAGCGGCCTCTCGGGCGGCGTCTGCCGGGACGAGTGTTCCAGGCCGAGACATCCAGCCGATGCAATGCCGCATCGTGAACCCGGCCCGCAACACCACGGCTCCGCAAACCGCACCACTGGTCATCTTTGCAGGCGGGGGCTCCGGCGGGCACCTCTTCCCGTCGCTGGCGATCGCCGAGCGGTTGATGGACGTTGCGCCCGGCGCGAGCGCGGAGTTCTACTGCTCGCAGCGGGCCATCGACCGCGACATCCTCGAGCAGGCGGGCGCCGCGTTTCGTCCCCTGCCGGCAGCGCCGATGCTGCTCCGGCCCTTTCCCGCCGGCCCGCTGCGCTTCATCCGCGGCTGGCGGCAGTCCGTCCGCCTGGCCGCGACGGAACTGACAGAGCGGGCGCGAACGCGCCCGGTCGCAGTCGCGCTGATGGGTGGGTTTGTCGCGGCGCCGGTCGCGCGAGCCGCAGCAAAGGTCGGCGTGCCGTCGATCCTCGTCAATCTCGACGTCGCGCCGGGCAAAGCCAACCGGCTCATGGCTCGCTTCTCCAGCCGCATCATCTCCGCTGTGCCTTGCCCGGACTATCCGGAGTTCAACAAGTCAGTGATGGGAATGCCCATCCGCCGCGGTGCTGTGGCAACGCACAGCCGCGCTGAGTGCCGGGCGCGCTTCGGGCTCCACCCGGACACGCCCACGCTGCTGGTGACCGGCGCCAGTCAAGGAGCAGGAACATTTAACCGACTTCTGATCGACCTGCTTACTCACCGGCGGTCCGCCTTTGACGGTTGGCAGGTCCTCCATCTGACCGGCGCCTCCGACGAGGCCGAGGTCAGAGAGGCGTACGCCCATGCTGGCGTGCCGGCGCGCGTGCTGCCGTTCTCCACCGACATGGCGTCGGCGTGGGGCGCGGCGGACCTTGCTTTGTCGCGTTGCGGCGCGTCGAGCGTGGCCGAAGCCCTCGCCAATTGCGTACCGACCCTTTTTTCACCCTACCCCTGGCACCGCGACCAGCACCAGCGACTGAACGCGATCGAGCACGTTCGAGCCGGTCGGGCCTGGCTGGTTGGCGATGCGATCGATCCGGCGCGCAATCTCGAGATCATGGGCAACCGGCTCCTCGAACTGATGTCGGCCGCGTCCCAGCGCGAGCAGGTCGTTTGGCGGCTCCGAAGCGAGCCCGCATCGGATGCTGCAGCGCAAATTGCGGCGCTGCTCTGTGCGGCGGCCAAGTCCGTTGGACGGCCATGAGGGGCGCCCGGGCGGGGCTCGAACTGCGCCGGAACTGAAAAAAGGGGCAACCGAACTTCGGCCGCGGACGAAGAATTATCTTGACAAGAGGTTCAGATTCGATTACTCTTGTCCGTGACAATTCGACTTGGCGCTGGCTGAGCATACCTCGATTATTCCGCCTGTGATCTGACGCCATCATCGACCGGTTCCCCGGTCACCCCTCCAGCCCCCGCCGACAATCCGACTCGTGCCGTCTTCGCGCTGCATTACCAGTGCGTCATCGGAACCCGATTTGCACCGGCTTTCAGCTCTGCGAATGGCGGTTCCGAAGACGGCCGCTTCTTTCCATGCTTGATTGCGGGCCATCGTGGCCCGTACGGGACCAATGCAGTTCCTGCGCGATCGGAAGCCCCCGCTCCATCGAGGCGCACGCTGCTGGAGAGATGGACACGGATCTTTCGCCCAACCAAAGACAAAGGAGACCCGGGCATGTCAAAGAAACGACTTGGCTTTACACTCATCGAGCTGCTGGTGGTCATCGCGATCATCGCGCTGCTCATCGGCCTGCTGCTGCCCGCTCTGGCGCGTGCCCGCAAGACCGCCCGCGCAATGCAGTGCTCCTCGCAGCAGCGCGACATCCAGAAGGGCATGGTCTTCTACGGCGACGCCCACAACGATGAGTACCCCGTGCCCGAGAAGATCAACCTCGCGCACGCGCAGAGCACCGCCGAATTCGGCCACGGGAACAACTCCGTGGGCAACATCATGTCGGTGCTGATCTTCAACAAGCTGTTCGATCCCAAGTTCGCCGTGGATCCCGCTGAAGTCAACCCGAACATCCGCGCCAAGGTGGGCTACGACTTCGCCACCGACAAGAACGACCCCGAAACCAAGGGCGCGTGGGACCGGACCTTCGGCGGCAATTATCTCGACGACTGGGCCGCCCTCCGCGAGTGCAACAACTCCTATGCGATGATGCAGCTCACCGGCAGGCGCCTCCGCACCCAGTGGAAGGCCTCCAGCCTGGACGGCAATTACGCGGTTCTGAGCGATCGCGGCGTCCGCGACGGCAAGCACTCCGAACCCACGCTCGCCCACCTCGTCCACGGCACCAATCGCCGATGGACCGGAAATGTCGCCTACAACGACAATCACGTCGATCGCATGAGCGAGCGCTTCGAGAACGACAACCAGACCATCGACCACCAGGCGGATATGGCGTTCGTGCCGGAAGGCGTCTACTACTTCGACCCGAACCTCGGCGGCGGCACGCCCCCGGCAGGCGCGCAGGTCCCGGACAACATCTTCAAGCTCGACCAGACCGACGAGGATCTCGACATCAAACTCGGCTACTGGATCGACCAGGAAGTTGTCAACCGCTTCCGCGTTCGTGAAATCTTCGATCCGCTCGTGGAGCCGTAAGCCCTAAGGCGCATCGACGTCGATTTTCATGCAACCAACGGCAGGCCGGGCTATGACGCCCGGCCTGCCTCGTTTCTGGCCTCGTTTGAGCGTCGGCACAGGTTTTTCCCTTGACGCACGCAACAGATTCGCTATATTTGACGTATGGTTATCTGTTCGGACGACCCAATCCGAACGGTTTGGACGGTTCAGGGGCTCAGCAGCATCCGCATTCATTCTTCATCATTCAGGGACACATTCACGCCCTTCCCTGACCCCCGCCGTCGACAATCCGCCGTTCTCTCTGACTCGCTGCCGCGATTCGGCATGCCTCGGCGTGTTTTCCGCTGATTCTGCTGTGCCGCAGTCTGAGAGGCTCGATGAGCACCTCATCCCTCGAGTTTTCTGATGCACCGGATGGTCCGGAGCATCGTGTTCAGGCATTGGCTTTGGATTCCATCCATTCATCATTCAAAGGAGCAAGCCATGCATCGTGTTTTCCGTTCCAGAGGGTTTACCCTCATCGAGCTGCTGGTGGTCATTGCCATCATCGCTCTGCTCATCGGCATTCTCTTGCCGGCACTGGCCCGTGCCCGCAACAATGCCAAGACCCTGACCTGCTCGACTCGTGTCAACCAGGTCCACAAGGGAATGGTGTTGTTCGCCAATGACTTCGGCGGCACCTATCCCAAACCCGCGAAGATCAGCCTCATCACGGCAAATGCGAACACTGGCGGGCTGAACGGGACGCCTCAAACCGGCAACTCGTCGGCCAACTTCTACTCGTACATGATCTTCAACACGTACTACTCGCCGGAAGTCGTGCTCTGCCCCGGCGACTCCAGCGCCAACACTCAGTTGAAGACCGACTACCGCTACGGCACGCAGGACGATCCGGGTTGGAACGACCAGTGGCTCTGGGACCCGGTGTTCGGTTGTGACGTTCAGACGACCGGCAAGCCTGCCAACGCGAGCTACGCAACTCTCGCCCCCGCCGGCAGCCGGTACAACGCCGAGTGGGCCGACAGCCTTAACGCGAACTACGCCGTCGTTTCCGACCGCGGCCCGCGCGACGGCATCCCGGACAAGAAGAGCCCGACCTATCTCTTCCACGGCGCTCGCACGACCTGGACCGGCAACGTCGGCTACAACGACGGCCACGTCTCCAACACCCAGGAGCAGACCGGCCTGGACAACGGCGGTCCCGGCCAGACCGAAGACCAGACCTACAAGGCCTTCGCACCTCCGGGCGTGACCTATCGCAACACCAACGTGCAGAAGGACCTGCTTGACAATCTCTTCAAGCAGCAGGACCCGATCATCAGCACCGGTGGCGGCAAGGACATCTGGCTGTGCATGTGGGGCACGTCCGCTGACGGCACCACCAGCCCGACCCAGTTCTGGGATCCCATTCAGTAATCCCTCACTTGTCTTGAGATCCGACTGCGGACTCAAGCGCAGGCGAAAACCACCAGGCCCGGCGATCCGTCGCCGGGCCTGTCTTTTTCCATTCCCGCCGCCGGAGCTTCAGGACGCCCCGCGCCGCGCTACGATTGCATCACCAACACAGGACCACCGGCGGACCGAGTCTGATGGCCAACGATCCAAACCGCCCCCCATTCGAACAGCCGCTGCTGCCGCTCGAAGCCGAAATCGAGCGACTCGAAGGCGATACGTCCGAACAGGGCGCCCAGCGCCTGGCGGCGCTGCGCCTCGAGCACCGCGATTCGCTCTCCGCCATCTACGCCGCGCTCGAGCCCTGGGACATCGTCAGCAGGGTCGCCCGCCACCCCAGGCGTCCGCAGTCAACGGATTACCTCCGCCGCATCTGCTCTGACTTTTGCCAGTTGCACGGCGATCGATGTTTCGGCGATGACCCCGCCATTCTCACTGGATTCGCCCGCATCGGCAAGTTCAAAGTCATGGTGGTGGCCCACCGCAAAGGCCGCGACACCAATGAGCGCATGCTCTGCAACTTCGGCTGCGCCCATCCGGAAGGCTACCGCAAGGCGCTCAAAAACATGCAGTTGGCTGAGAAGTTCGGCCTGCCGGTAGTCACGCTTGTAGACACGCCGGGGGCCTATCCCGGCCTCGGAGCCGAGGAACGTGGGCAGGCGGAGGCGATCGCCGTGAACCTGCGGGAGATGAGCCGCCTGCGCACCCCGATCGTGAGCGTGATCATCGGCGAGGGCGGTTCCGGCGGCGCGCTGGGCATCGCCGTGGCCGACCGGGTGGGGATGTTGCGGTATTCGTGGTATTCGGTGATCAGCCCCGAAGGCTGCGCGGCGATCCTGTGGAAGCAGGCCCGGCCGGACACCAATGCCGCCGCCGCCACCGCCCTGCACCTCACGGCCGAGGAGAATCTGCGGCTGGGCACCATCGACGAGATCGTCGATGAGCCGGTCGGCGGAGCCCACCGCGACCACGAGGCGGCCGCGGAGATCCTGCAGCGCTGGATCATCGACAAGATCACCGAACTGAAGCGGTTCAAGATCGAGAACCTGATCCGACGCCGCTACGAGCGTCTCAGACAGATCGGCTCGGTGCAGGAAACCGGCGGAGCCGCGTGAGGCTGCCCCGGCCCGGTGTAGCGCTGGTTTGACCCCTGATTTCGCTGCGTCTATTCTTTGCGGCCTCCGCCTGGAACGGGGGCCGGTTTCCCGGCTCTTATCCACAGAAGTGCGGGCTTTTCCACCTCTTGGAGAGCGGCAGCCGTGGCGAAGAAGAAGACCACTCGCAAAAAGACGGCTCGCACTCCAGCCAGCAAGTCCAAATCCCGCCGGACCGCGTCTGCGACCAAGCGCACCAAGACCAGCGCAACGAAAAAGAAGGCCAAAGCGTCAAGACGACCCTCCAGCAAGCCGCGATCGGCTGCAAAGGCCCCGAAGCGATCCAAGGGCAAGGCGGGCGCCCGCAAGAAGACCGCCGGCGCTCCTACAAAGCGGTCCAGCAAGCCCGCCGCAAAGGCGAAGGCGCCCGCCGCAGCCAAGACCCCCCGCAAGCGTTCGGCGGAGGCCAAGCCGGCCGCAGCGCCAAAGACGGCTCCCGGCGCCAAGGTCAGCCGCGCCGACAAGCCGGCCCCGGCGTCGGCCAAGCCGCGCACCGCGACCACCGGCGAGCGCAAGCCCGGGATGCTCGACCCGACGCCGACCCATCCCAATGACGAGGTCAATGCCCGCAACACCCCCGCCCGGCTCACCCGCAAGCAGCTGAATCACTTTCGCGAGTTGCTGCTCAAACGCCGCGCCGAACTGATCGGCGACGTGCAGGCCATGGAGTCGGGCGCGCTGCGCGGCGGAGGATCGGGCGACTCCGGCCACGCTCCAATGCACATGGCCGACGCCGGCTCGGACACCTACGACCAGGAGTTTGCTCTCCAACTGGCCGCCACCGAGCGCGAACTGCTCGAAGAGATCGACAAATCACTTGAGAACATCCAGGACGGGACGTATGGCATCTGCGAGGTCACCGGCAAGCCGATCAGTCTGCCGCGCCTCGAGGCCAAACCGTGGGCGAAGGTGTGCATCGAGGTGGCTCGCGAGCGCGACCGCTTCCATCGCTTCCGCCGCTGATTGCCGCCGCCCGCGCTGCAAGCATCGCTGCAGGAATTCGACGGGCGATGCCGACAAGCCTTCGTCCCTACCATCTGTCTCACATGGCCACTTCCAGAGATCAATCCCCGGCGGCGCAGTGCCCCGACACATCGCGGCCACCGGCCGGGCGTTCGCTGGCGTGCTGGCTGGCGCTGATCATCGTCGTGGCGCTGGGACTCTCGATCGATCTGGCCTCCAAGCAGCTCGCGTTCGCGCTGGTGGGTGATGAACCCGTCGTGCTGGACCGCGAGGTGATTCTCTCGAACCCGCATTGGAATCCACCGCCTGATGCGCACTACAAGGTGCTGCCGCGCCTGCTTGACCTGCACCTCGTACTCAATCGCGGCGCGGTCTTCGGAATCGGACCAGGCCAGCGGGCGTTCTTTGTCGTGTTCACGGTGCTGGCCGTCGCGATCGGGCTTTACGCTTTCGCCGCGCGAACCCGTCGAGGCGACTGGCTGGCCCACATCGCCATCGGCTGCATCCTCGCCGGAGCGGGGGGCAACCTCTTCGACCGCATCATGTTCGGCGCCGTGCGCGACTTCCTCAAGATCTTTCCCGACACCCACCTGCCGCTGGGCTGGCGCTGGCCGGGCGGCAACTCCGAGATCTTCCCATGGGTGTTCAACATCGCCGATGTGCTGCTGCTGACGGGCATCGGCCTGCTCATGCTGCGAATGAACCGCCAGGCCGCACCTGCCGACAAGGACGCCGCCGCAGCAGCGGCGCTCAATTCCCCCAGCGCAGCGACCGATGAACCGATTGACCGGACGTAACGACGGACTAGGCTTGTACATCATGCTCGACAGCCGCACCACCGCCACGACTGCCACGACGACCGCGACTCCTTCGCGGCGGTAATCGGCTGGTGCGCACGAAGAAGAGTTTTTGCGACGCACGGCCGATACCAGCCGTGCGTTGTTTGTTTTGACGCCCGCTCACACTCCCGACGCCCCAAAGCCCAGGCATGGCCATGCCTGGTCACTGAAGACTGAAGAAGGACCTTGACCATGCCTCGCATCACACTGCCCGATGGAAGCGTTCGAGAATACCCCGAGCCCGTCAGCGGCGCGCAGATCGCCGCATCCATCGGTCCGGGCCTGGCCAAGGCAGCCCTGGGCGTCAAGGTGGACGGAGAACTTCACGACCTCGGCTTCGTCATCGAGCGCGACGCCAAAGTCTCGATCGTGACCGAGAAATCACGCGATGGTCAGCCCGACCCTGATGCGCTCTACCTGCTGCGCCACTCGGCCGCACACGTCATGGCCGAAGCGATTCAGCGCCTCAAGCCCGGCACCCAACTCGTCTACGGCCCGCCCGTCGAGAACGGCTTCTACTACGACATGCGCTTTCCTGACGGCCAGAGCCTCAGCAGCGACGACTTCGCGCGGGTCGAAGAGATCATGGCCGAGATCATCAAGCAGAACCGCCCGTTCTCGCGCTACGAGATGCCGCTTGACCGCGGGATGAGCAAACTCAACGCCGAAGGCTCGAAATACAAGATCGACAACGCCCAGAAAGCAGTGCAAGCCGGCTCCGACTGCCTCTCCTTCTACGCCACGGGCCAACCCGGCCAGGACTGGGAAGACCTCTGCCGCGGACCGCACGTGCCCAGCACCGGCCGGATCGGCGCGTTCAAGATCATGTCCCTCGCCTCGTCCTACTGGCACGGCGACGAGAACAGCGACCGCCTCACCCGCGTGTACGGCACCGCCTTCGCCAATCAGAAGGACCTCGATCATCACCTCAAGATGCTCGAAGAGGCCCGCAAGCGCGACCATCGCGTCATCGGCAAGCAGCTGCGCCTCATCAGTCTCAGCGAAGACGTCGGCACCGGCCTCGTCCTCTGGCTGCCCAACGGCGCCATCATCAGACGCGAACTCGAGGAGTTCCTCCGCAAGGCTCGCACCGAGCGCGGCTTTGTCTGGGTCAATACGCCGCACATCGGCAAACTCAATCTCTATCGCACCAGCGGCCACTTCCCCTACTACGCCGACTCGCAGTTCCCGCCGCTCGTAGACGCCGAGGCGCTGAGCGGTTCGCTCATGGCGCACGGTGGCGGTTGCGGCTGCGCCGACGTTGCCAACGCCATGGCCTCGCCCGACGTGGACGGCTTCCTGCTCAAGCCGATGAACTGCCCGCACCACATCAAAGTCTACGAGGCGACCCAGCACAGTTACCGCGATCTGCCCGTCCGCCTCGCCGAGTTCGGCACCGTCTACCGCTATGAGCAGTCCGGCGAGTGCCACGGCATGACCCGCGTGCGCGGCTTCACCCAGGACGACTCGCACATCTTCTGCACTCCGGAGCAGTTGAGCCGCGAGATCGACATCGATCTCGAACTCGCCCGAATGGTTCTGGCCGAAATCGGCCTGAACGACTATCGCGTGCGCGTCGGACTGCGCGATCCGGCCAGCAGCAAGTACGTGGGTAGCGCCGAGAACTGGGCACTGGCCGAGAAAATCTGCATCGAAGCGGCCAGGGGCATGGGCGTTCCGATGACCATCGAGCCCGGCGAAGCGGCGTTCTACGGACCCAAGATCGACTTTGTCGCCAAAGACTCGATCGGCCGCGAGTGGCAACTCGGCACTGTGCAGGTCGATTACAACCTCCCCGAGCGCTTCGGGCTCAACTACATCGGCGCCGACAACGAAAGGCACCGCCCGATCATGATCCACTGCGCGCCCTTCGGCTCGCTCGAGCGCTTCATCGGCATTCTCATCGAGCACTTCGCCGGCGACTTCCCGCTCTGGCTCAGCCCCGAGCAGGTGCGCATCCTCAGCATCTCCGAAAAGTTCTCCGACTACGCCGGGAAGGTCAAGGCCGCCATCGACGCGGCCGGCGCGTTCCGCGTCCACCTCGACGAATCTCCCGAGCGCCTCCAGGCAAAGATCCGCCGGGCGACCGAGGAGAAAACGCCCTACATGCTCGTCGTCGGCGGCAAAGACGCCGAGGCCGGCACCGTGAGCATCCGCCACCGCACCGAAGGTGACCTCGGCAGCGTGCCGCTGGACCGCTTCGTCGCCATGCTCGCCGAGGAAGTCGCCAGCCACGGGCGAAGCACCATCGCCGCCGCGGCGCGCAGCGCCGGGGCGTGAATGCCGCCGCGCACGAACCGGCTGCATTTGTGCATCGCCCTTGCGCCGCTGCCCGATATCCTTTGCCGTCTGCACGGACGGGATTGCCATGCGCGTGAAGATCGATCAACTTGTCAGCGCGGCAGGGCTGCGCATCGTCCGCGGCGCTGCCGACCGGGAACTGGCCGACGTCACTGAAGACAGCCGCGCCGCCAGCCCTTCGTGTCTGTTCGTCGCCCGCAGCGGCGCTGCGGCCGACGGCCGCAAGTTCGTCGCCGACGCCCTGGCCAAAGGCGCCACGGCCGTGCTCAGCGAAGACGAGTCCATCGACGTCGGCTCCGCCACGCTGCTTGCGCCCGCCGACTCCGGCCGCCCCTACCGCGAAGTCATCGCCACCACCGCGGAGTGCTTCTTCGGGTCGCCCTCTTCGCATCTGACGCTCGTCGGCGTTACCGGCACCAACGGCAAGACCACCACGGCACATCTCCTGCAGCAGCTCATGGCCAGCGCCGGCTGGCACTGCGGCCTCATCGGAACCGTCATCACCGACGACGGCGCCGCCCGCGAGCCGGCGACGCTCACCACACCATCGTCGATCGACCTGAGTCGCCTGCTCAGCCGCATGGTCGCCAACCGCTGCTCGCAGGCGGTGATGGAAGTCTCGAGCCACGCGCTCGACCAGGGTCGCGCTGCCGCGCTGCACTTCGACGTGGGCGTCTT
Source organism: Phycisphaerales bacterium (assembly GCA_020852515.1). Taxonomy (NCBI): domain Bacteria; kingdom Pseudomonadati; phylum Planctomycetota; class Phycisphaerae; order Phycisphaerales; species Phycisphaerales bacterium. The sequence goes on along the minus strand of JADZAS010000025.1, from coordinate 6,974 downwards.
CACGAATCTCACCGGCGATCATCTCGACTACCACGGCTCGATGGAGGCCTACGCGCAGGCCAAGGCCAGACTCTTCCGCGCTCTGCCGCCTGGCGGCCTGGCGGTCATCAATGCCGACGATCCCGCGGCCGATGCGATGATCGAGGGCTGTCGTGCGGACATCCGGCGAACCCGCGTGACGGACAAATCCGAGACGCCGGCCGGCCGCGATGCCGTGGCGCGAGTGATGGCCCTGCACCCCACGCACACCAGCGCCGAGTTTCACGGGCCGTGGGGCGCCTTTGAAATCGACCTCCCGCTCATCGGCAGGCACAACGTGTCCAACGCGCTTCAGGCCACCTGCGTGGCGGCGTGGTGCGGCGTGTCGGTCGATTGCATCCGCGAGGCGCTCGCGCACTGCTCGGCCCCGCCCGGCCGCCTCGAACCGGTGCGCCATCCTCGATCGCCTTTTACCGTCTTCGTCGATTACGCCCACACCGACGACGCGATCGAGAACGTCCTGAATGCGGCCAGGCCCATCGTGCCCGATGGCGGCCGCCTCACGGTTGTGTTTGGCTGCGGCGGCGATCGCGACCGCACCAAGCGGCCGCGCATGGCCGCCGCAGCCTGCCGGCTGGCCGACCGCGTCGTTATAACCAGTGACAACCCGCGCACGGAAGATCCAGAGGCGATCGTGCGCGAAATCCTCGCTGGCGTCCCTGAGAACGCGGCCGGGAAGACGATCACCGAAGTCGATCGGCGCAAGGCGATCGTGCGCTGCCTCGCCGAAGCGCAGGCCAACGATCTGATCATCATCGCCGGCAAGGGACACGAGGACTACCAGATCATCGGGCGCACCAAGCATCCATTCGATGACCGGCTTGTGGCGCGGGCCACGCTGCAGGCCCGCTTCGGCGAGCCGGCGCAGCCGCAAGAGGCCGTGCCATGAGCGCCGCCGAATCCTTCTGGTCGCCCGAAGCCATTCGCGTGGCCGCCGGCGGCGGGCGCTGGCTGCATCGACCTGTCAACAGTCCGGCCGAGCCGCCGAGTCTCGCCGGCCTCTCGACCGACTCGCGCACCATCGGGCCGCGGCAGGTCTTTCTGGCGCTGTGCGGCGACAACTTCGACGGCCATGCGTTCCTCGCCGACGCTCTGGCCCGCGGCGCCGCCATGGCGATCATCGAAAAATCGCCGGCCAGTCTCGCGATGGCGCCGGCGGATTCGTACGTCCTGCTCGTCGATGACACGCTCAAGGCCCTGTCGCGCCTCGCGGCTTCGTATCGCCGCAGCCTCAAGTCCACGCGCTTCATCGGCGTGACCGGCTCGAGCGGCAAGACGACGACTAAGCAGATGCTCAGCGCAGTGCTCGGCGAAAAGTTCCGCGTGACCTCCAGCCCCAAGAGTTTCAACAACCACATCGGCGTGCCGCTCACCGTGCTCGCCGCCGCGCCCCGGGACCAGTGCGTCATCTGCGAGATCGGCACGAACCACCCCGGCGAGATCGCCGCTCTCGCCGCCATCGTCGAACCGGACATCGGCGTGATCACCGGCATCGGCCGCGTGCACCTCGAAGGGCTCGGCTCGATCGAAGGCGTGGCCAACGAGAAAGCAGCGCTGCTCCAGGCACTCGCGCACGGCGGCTGGGCGGCCGTCAACATCGACGAGCCCGCCATCCTCCCCCACGTCGAGAACATGCAGCGCGGCATCACCTTCGGCTTCTCCACCGACGCCGACCTGCGCATCGCCGAATGCTCCGTCGGGCAAGACGGCACGGAGTTCGCACTCAACGATCGCAGCCGATGGAACATCACGCTCTACGGCCTGCACCACGCATCGAACGCCACGGCGGCGATCGCCGTGGGCCGCCGCTGCGGACTTGCCGACGCGCAGATCCAGTCCGGCCTGCTCAGGCTCGAGCCCCCCGACATGCGATTCACGCGCCACCGACTCGCCCAGCGCGTCGAACTCTTCGACGACTCATACAACGCCAACCCCGACTCGATGCGGGCCTCCATCCGGACGTTCCGCTCGCTCGCCGCCGCGTCAGGCGGCCGCACCGTGGTGGTTCTGGGCGACATGTTCGAACTCGGCGCGCTGAGCAAGCAGGCCCATGTGCAGGTGGCCGAAGAAATCGCCGACGAGTCGCAGGGCCTGGCGCTGCCTGATCTGGCGGTTCTCGTGGGGACGCGCATGCGAGGCGCGTTCGACTGGCTCGGCGAGCACGCCCCCGCCGTTGCCGCCGTCCACGTGGAACAGATCGACGCTCAGAGCCTTGGCGAAATCGTGCAACTCATCGAGCCGGGCGATCGCGTGCTGGTTAAGGGCTCGCGCGCCATGCGGCTCGAACGCGTCGCCGCGGCCATTCGCGAGCGGTTCTCGCCGCTCGTGCCCCGGCCGGGCGCTCCAGCCAGAGCCGGCCGATTGTGAGATTCCCAACGGCTGTCGCCCCGCCTCGTCGATAAACCCCCTGCGGCCGACCCCGATCAGCACTGATCGCCACCGAGGCCCATTCGCTTCAACATGATCGTCGCCCTGCTCAACCTGATTCGAAAGTGGCTCGAAGAGCACGGCCTCTACGGCTACGTGCGCATTTTCGATCGCGTGGACTTTCGCGCCATCGCCGCAGTCATCGTGTCCTTCCTGCTCGTCGTCCTGCTCGGCCGGCCGGTCATCCGCTGGCTGCTGCGCCAAAAGGTTGGCGACGCGCCCGAGTTTTACAACGCCGATCTGAACCGCCTCATGGCTCAGAAAGCCAACACGCCCACCATGGGCGGCGTGCTCATCGCCGGCTCCATCTTCATCTCCACCGTCCTGCTGGCTGATCTGAGCGTCTACATCAATCTCGGCCTCATGCTGCTCGTCGGCCTGGCCGTGCTCGGCGGTATCGACGACTGGCTCAAACTCACCAACGCCCGCCGCGGCCAGGGCGCCCGCGAAGGCCTGCACGCGTGGGAAAAACTGCTCTTCCAGCTCGGCTTCGCCTTCCTCGCCGGATTCTTCGTCTACCGCAACGGTGCCGAGCCCCTGGCGCACAGTTTCCCGGCTCTGCCGCTGGTGCGTTCCTACACGCCCGGCACGAACCAGCCCGAGATGCTCTTTCAGATGAACGCGCTGGGCTTCACGCTGCTGGCGATGATGATGATCGCCGGCTCGTCCAACGCTGTGAATCTCACTGACGGCATGGACGGCCTGGCCAGCGGCATCTCGATCATCTGTGCCTTCTCGCTCATGATCCTCTGCGGCGTGGCGGGCTCGGAACCCGTCGCCAAGCAGCTGCTCATGCCCTACATCCCCTTCAGCAATGAACTGGCCGTCATGGCCGGCGCCATGGCGGGCGCCTGCCTCGGCTTCCTCTGGTACAACTGCTCGCCGGCCCAAGTGTTCATGGGCGACACCGGATCGCTGGCGCTGGGCGGGCTCATGGCCTACATCGCCGTCGTCATCCGCCAGGAGTTCCTGCTGCTCATTATCGGCGGCATCTTCTACCTTGAGATCTTCAGCGTCGTGCTCCAGGTCGGCTACTTCAAGATGACCGGCGGCAAGCGCATCTTCCGCTGCTCGCCGATCCACCACCACTTCCACCTCGGCGGCTGGACCGAACAGCAGGTCGTCGTGCGCTTCTGGCTGCTTTCGGCGATTCTCGCTGCGTTGGCGCTGGCGACCATCCGACTGCGCTGAACTCGCGCATCGCCATCCCCTATCCTTTGACCCGTGCCCGAAGTTGCCGAACTCGTCGAGCAGCATCCGGAACTCCGGCTCCGTCCGATCGCGACGCAGGAGATCCACGCGCATAACGGCGTGACGTGGACCGAAGAACCCGGCGCGTACGAGTGGTGGGAAATCAGCGCCATCGATGCGAAGGGATCGGGCCTGCTGTGCACGCTGCACCTGGGCAACGCCTTCGATCCTGTGTATCGCCGGCACGTGCGGCAACTCCGCGCGGGCCGGTTCATCGATGCCTCGCTCGGCCGCAAGAGCGCGACGGCGGCGATATCCGTCGCCGTGTTTCAAAACGGCCGCCGCGTCGCGCGATCCCACGTCGCCGTCGACCCAGCCGGCGTGCGCGAGACGCCCGTCGCCCGCGGCTGGACGCTGCGCCTGGGCGGCACTCTGCTCGCCGCAGATGGAGACGGCTGGCGCCTGCACCTTGACGTCCCGCGGACGACCTCCGCCTGGCGCCTCCTGCTCGGCGGGCCGGCCCGCACCGCCGGCCGCATCACCGCCGACATCTCCTTGCAGCCGCGCTTTCACACCTCGACGTTCTGGCGCGGCCTGCTGCCCGATTCTCCAAGCGGCGCCGTGCACGAGTGGCTGCCCGCCTGCCCCTCCGCCGCCGTCAGCGGAAACATCCGATGGTCCGGCACCGAGAACGGCTCGCTCGATCTGCAAAACGCCGGCGGATCGCTCGACCACTTCCGCGGCTCGGGTCCGATCGGCGAGGGCATCCGCCGCTACTTCATCGCTCGAACCGCGTGGCCCGGCGGAGCGGCACTGGGCGAACTGGTCATCATTCGCAAGTACATTCAACTGGCTCCGACGCTGATGATCTTCGCCGACGGGCAGCCGCCGCGCATCATCCGCGGCGACCGGACGCCCCGCGCCGACTTCCAGCGCTCGGCGTGGTTGCTGGGCTATCCGCTGTTGCTGGGCTGGATCAGCGAGAGCCAGGCCGCAACCGTCGAGCACCACGTCAACCGCCTCGCCGACGCCTCGCCTTGTCGCATCACGGCGATCAGCCGGTGCAGCATCCGCGTCGAAAGCGCTGCGCGGGAGATCCGTTTCGATGAGCACGCGGGCATGGTGCAACTCATTCAGCCGCCTCGCATCGACGCGTGGCCGTGGCGCTGGTGGTGCGGCCCGGCCGCGGGCGAGTGATTCAGTCACACCGGCGAGCCGAGGGCAGGCAGCCCCGCCGGCACATCCTCTCGCGATGCTTGCGGCTGGGTGTCCGGCGCCGTCCGCCGGTCCATGCCCACGAGCAGACCGAGACACGCAGCGGTGAGCATCCAGCCCGTGCCGCCCGAAGAGAGCAGCGGCAGCGCGATGCCCTTGGTCGGCGCCAGGCCGGTGACGACCATCAGGTTGATCACCGCCTGCATGCCGATGGTCGCCGCGATGCCAAGGCCGACGAATCGGCACAGCGCATCGCTCTGCCTGCGAATGACCTGCGCCGCAGCGAGCAGCAAGGTGAGATAGAGGAACACGACCAGCGCCGCGCCGAAGATGCCGAGTTCCTCGCAGATCACCGCAAAGAGAAAGTCCGTCGTGTCTTCGGGCAGGTAGCCGAACTTGTACACGCCGTGCCCGAGGCCGCGGCCGGTGATGTGCCCTTCGGCGACGGCGACCATCGACTGGATCATGTGATAGCCCGTGTCCTGCGGGTCGGCGTACGGGTTGAGGAACGACTCGATGCGGTTCATGCGGTACTCGCTCGTGAGCACCGCGGCCGCGACGCCGGCCACCGGCAGCGGAAAGAGAATGCCGATGTGCCACCACCTCGCCCCGCCGGCGAACAGCAGAAACAGGGCGACCGCGCCGATGAGAACCGCCGTGCCGAGATCTTCGAGCACGATCAACCCGCACACGAGCATGGTGATGACCAGCGCCGGCACCAGGCCGGACCAGAACTGCCGCATGCGTTCGGCGCCGAGATGAACGACGTACGACGCAACGACGATGACCATCGCCCACTTGGCCAGTTCGCTCGGCTGGAACGACAGCCGCCACGACGCCGGGCCGAGATAGACCCAGCGGCGGGCGCCGTTGACTTCCTTGCCGATGCCGCCGACGTAGACGAGACAGAGGCAGACGATCGAGAGCAGCAGCAGCCACGTGGCGGGCGTCGCGATGATGCGATTGGCCGGGCTGATGCCCCGGCTCGTCGGCCCGCGCAGCCACTGGACGGGAAAGCACGATGCGGCGAACATGAGCCCCACCGCCGCGAGGGCGTAGATCATCGACCGGCCGGTGAGCATGCCCTCGAAGGACACGGCCCGCTCAGCGTCGATGGTCAGGCCGGCACTGGTCACCATGACGATGCCCAGCGTGAGCAGCGCGATGACGCAGATGATGATCGTCTGACCCGGGCGCAGCATTGCTCTGTTCATCGGAAAGGCGGCTTGGGCGACTGCAAGAGTGGAGGTGGCTGAAGGGGTGAGGGGGTGACGGGTGAGTGGGTGATGGGGTGAGTGGGTGATGGGGAAGGGATCGAGAGATCGAGTGATCGAGGCAGCGAGGGGATGAACAACGCCGGGGCATGGCCATGCCTGGGGCGCCGTCGCGGCGGGTTGGGGCGTTGGAGCGCGTCATCACCTGATACCGATACGCGTGCGCTGGCGTGCGCGGCGGGGCTTGATTTTGCGATGTGAGTGCGGGGGCGAGGCGCGGCGCAGTGGACGGCCATTCAAGAATTGTGCCGGGTGGCGCGGGCGGCAGGCGCGATTTTCAGAAATGTGCGAGGCAAATCGCGTGCCAACACGGGCGCGCACCGGGTTAAGCGCGCGCCGTGCGCACGGGAGCGATTCTGTGCGCTGGTTTTCGAGCAGCGCTGTGCGCGCCATGACGCTCATTTTGCCCAGAGCGCCAAATGCTCGCGGCTTTTGGGCGATTTTCGTCGATTTTCATTTTTCTGGAGGGGGTGCAGGTGAGTTTTAATCCGTTTTTTTGCGTTTCTGGCGATGTCGCGCACAAGTCGCTCCTGACCCGGTGCGCTGGCGCGCGGGGGGCGAATTCTCTCACCACAAAGGGCACGAAGAGCACGAAGGGGCACGAAGAGTGAGGGGATGAGGGGGTGAAGGGGCGACGGGCAGAAGGGGTGAGGAGGAAAGGCACCGAGGCAGGGAGGGACCGAGGCATCGATCGCATGGGCCACCTTCGCCGGTGGTGGCGGCTACCATTCGTCGTTGGTCAAGCGGACGGCGGCGCTGGCTCTTGGAACACACGTTTCGGCGGCGCGGCCGGCCGCGGAAGGCGGCAACGGCATGAGCAGACCTGAT
>JADZAS010000024.1 GCA_020852515.1 Phycisphaerales bacterium | reverse complement strand
TGTTCGCGCCTTGGCGCGGGCCGTGGAATGGCGGCGGCGCTGCAGCGGCGTACCTGGCACGACGGTCGTTCCGATCCGGCATGGGGTTGCCCTGGCGGCATCAGGGGCGCGATCGGGATGAGCGCGATGAGAATGTCGAGGCGCTTGGGCGTCTGGAACGGCACGGGCTTCTGACGCGTAGGGTCGAAAAGACGAAGGTGCTGAGAGTGCGGTTGCTCGACGCCGGAATCGAGCGGGCCTGCTCGCTGGCCGGCGCGCCGTGCTGGGGCGATGGCCGGGAGGTCTGTGAGCGCCTCGCCGACGTCGATGATGAGCGGGCGACGATGATGCACCTCGGCACGCGATGGACGGCGGAATGGGCGCTGGCGGGCACGCCGGCGAACTGGGCCGCATGTGGAGGCGACGAGACCGGCCGCGCCAATCGCCGGCTGCTGTCGAAACTTGAGGAGACGGCGATCCCTGCGCTGATCCGCGGCTGGCTGGAGAGCGGATCTGACCTGCACGGCCGGGCGTGGTACTCGTTGACGGACGGCGGGCGCGCTGCGCTGGAGGACCCGCAGCCGGAGGTGGGGAGCGGCATCGACGCCGCCGACGACTGCGCGCTCGCGTGGCGCATGGGCGCGAACGCCATGTACACGCGGATGGCCGCGGCCCCACGATCGGAGCGCGAGATCGGCCTGCTGCCCTTGCCGGTCCACGGCGGGCCGAACGTGGGCCGCGACGTTCGCCCACGTGGCGATGTGCCCACGGCAGGCGGCCGGAACTACGCCGCTTCGGCACATTTCGCCACAGGGGCGAACGTGGGCGGCGACATGGCGGCCACCGGTCCGGCGGAATCGCCCTTTGGCCGCCCGGCAACCAGCACAAGGAGAACGGACTCATGAACGCGTTCAAGGTGGAACTGCGGCCGCTGGCCGAGATCAAACCGTACGAGAAGAACCCGCGGCTCAACGATGACGCCGTCGAGGCGGTGATGAACAGCATCCAGGCCTTCGGTTGGCGGCAGCCGATCGTCGTCGATGGTGACGGCGTGATCATCTGCGGGCATACGCGGTGGAAGGCTGCGCAGCGCCTCGGCCTCGAGAAGGTGCCGGTCCACGTCGCGATCGACCTGTCGCCTGAGAAGGTGCGGGCCTATCGCATCGCCGACAACAAATCGGCCGAACTCGCGGAATGGAACATGGAGTTGCTGCCCATCGAGATGGCTGAACTCCAGGGCGCCGGCATCGACTGGTCGGGCCTCGGCTTCAGCGCCGACGACCTGGCGAAGTTGCTCGACCCCGGCGTGCGCGACGGGTTGACCGATCCCGATGCCATTCCCGAGCCGCCCGATGAGCCGATCACGAAGCGCGGCGACTTGTGGGTTCTGGGTGAGCACCGGCTGCTGTGCGGCGACAGCGCGAGCGCGGCGGATGTCGATCGTCTGCTCGATGGCCAGCCGATCCATCTCGTGAACACCGATCCGCCGTACAACGTCAAGGTCGAACCGCGATCGAACAACGCCATCGCCGCCGGCAACTCGTCGTTCCCCGAGTCGAAGAAGAAGCGCACGCATCACCAATCGTTTGACGTCGCGCGGCAGGGTGAGAAGAAGCGGACGACGACGAAGATGCGGGCCAAGGACCGACCGCTCGCTAACGACTTCGTTTCCGACGAAGCGTTCGACGAGATGCTCGACGCGTGGTTCGGCAATATGGCGCGCGTGCTCATCCCGGGCGGCGGGTTCTACATCTGGGGCGGCTACGCCAACCTCGGGAACTATCCGGGTCCGCTCAAACGCGCCGGGCTGTACTTCAGCCAGGGCATCGTGTGGGACAAGCAGCATCCGGTTTTGACGCGAAAGGACTACATGGGCGCCTTCGAGATCGCGTTCTACGGATGGCGCGAGGGCGCTGCGCATCGCTTCTTCGGTCCGAACAACGCGACCGACCTTTGGCACGTGAAGAAGGTGAACCCGGCGTCGATGGTGCATTTGACGGAGAAGCCGGTCGAGTTGGCGGTGCGGGCCGTGCAGTACTCATCTCACGCCGGCGAGAACGTGCTTGACCTGTTCGGCGGATCGGGTTCGACTCTGATCGCCGCCGAGCAGACACAGCGCCGTGCGTTCCTGATGGAACTTGATCCTGCGTACTGCGACGTGATCGTGCAACGGTACGAACAGTTCACAGGGAAGAAGGCGGAGCATGTTTCATCATTCAAGGCGGCGAACGATGCGTAGGCACTCAGTCGTTGCGGAGTTCGATGCCAGGCGGAGGAATCTCAGCCAGGCCGAGAAGGAGCCACTCCACTGCCGCTGCTTCATAGGTCTGAATCGGAAAGTCAATTGGGCGCACACCCTCACACTTGCGAACGTACTCGGCGAAGTGTCGAGTGACCTCTGGATTTCGACGCATCAAGTGCGACGCCCACACGAGAACCGCGAGATACATCAGCAGATCACACCACAGGTCGTTCCTCGGACACTTCGGATCCTTGAGCAGCGATGTGATGCAGTTCTGCTCCAGTTCAATGGAAGCCCTGAGCCAAGATCGCGACAACACTCGCTGCCACATGATGGCGTCGTCCACAATGACAAAAAGTCTCGGGTTCCAGAAGTGAAGGAACTTAGAAACGGCGACGACGGTCGGGCTCTGGGTCGGTTTGATGCCAGACATGCTCTGAATGACGGACCATACGCTGTTGAGATGATCGTCGTTGAGATCCTGAAGCGTCAGTTTTCTGATCTGCTGGTTTTGGCTCTCAAGGTGGTCGAACGTCTGGCGGGCGGTCCACGGTGGCCCGCTGGAGTTCCGAAACACCTGCCAGTGTCGACGAAGCTCGTCGTAGAGGGGCTTGAATTCCTCGAACTGGCTGTTTTCGAACGCGCGATGGGCCATGTTCCAGCAACCAACGTGGTAGTCGATCCCCCATCCACGTTGAACGGCGTAGACGTCATGGTGCATTTTGAATGCTTGATGGACCGCAGTATCTGTGAATCGCATGGTGATCATTCTATGGGACACCAAAGATCACCCGCTTCCCGCAGACACAGCCGCGACCTGGGTCACGGCTGTGAACGCTTGCTGAGATGGTTCCGGTTATTCGCCCGCCGTCTCCTCCGGCCCCTTCTCGCGCAGGGCATGGTACTCGATCATGGCGTCGAGCCAGGTGTCGTCAGTCGCGGCGACATGTTTGCGCTCGCGGCCGGGCACGATGCAGGATCGCTCCTTGAGGAACGCGACGGCCGTCGCCACCTGCGACCACGGCGGCATGCTGGTTTCGTCGCCGCCGCCGACCTTGCTGCGGATCTCCTCCAAGGTGAACGCGGCCTTGCCCATCAGGTCGATGGCGTGAGCGACCTCTTCGTAGACCGCCCGCGAACACATGTGCTCGTAGGGCTGGCCGCGCTTGGGCACCACGCGGCGCAGCAGCGCGCCGCTGGCGGCGTCCACGGCGAAGGACTCACCCGGTCCGCTGGTGGGTTTTCCCGTCGCCGCGCTGACCGCGCCGGCGAGCGCTTCCCATTCCTCGGCGGTGACCATCTGGTCCTCGCGGGCTTCGAGCAGACGCTGGGCCGCGAGCAGCACCTGACGCAGCGCGCCGGTCTCATGACTGCTGGTCATGATCATCACCACCTTCCGCAGGCCGCCGGTTCGGCGGGATGTAGACGAAGTCGCAGGTGGCGCAGCGGACCTGGCCATCCTCATCGTTCTGCCAGACCAGCTCGTCGATGCGGCGCTCGCCGCAGTTCGGGCAGGCGGCTTCCGGCTCGACGAGATTCAGTTCATGTTCAACCGTCATGGGCGCACCTCCCCGCGCGCTTCGCTCAGATCGAAGATGGCGACGATCGCCAGCAGGCCCACCAGCAGCGCGGTGCGTTCGTCGAACCCGGCGAGGTCGCCCGCGGCGCACGTGCGAATGAGCGCGGCCTTCTCGGCGGCGGACATTTCGGCCAAGGTGTCGCGCATCGTGGCGCGGGTCTGGTCGGCATGGGCGAGCAGTCGTTGGACTTGCCGGTCCATCACTCACGCTCCTTTCCGGGCCGTGAACCGGCCCTTGTCGGCTTTGATGAACCGCGCTTCCTTGCCCTTGGCTTTGATCTCGCGGATCATCGCGGCGTACAAGGTCGCGTGCGGCGTCGCGCCGTTGGTCTTCCAGCCTGCGGCGATGGCGCGCTCGGCGATGGTCTTGGCGTCGAGCGGCTCCTTGGCCCGCCCCAGGACTTGCGCTGCGGCATCGAGCCCGCTGAGCCCCTCGCGCTTCTTGCGCGGCTTGGACTCGGCCTTGCCGTCTTTCGTCTTCGAGGTGGTCGTGCGCGCCTTGGGCGCGCCGCGGTCGGGTGGCATGGTGATGCCGATCTGTGCCGGGGACTTGCCGGTCAACTGCTTGATCGATTGCTTGATGTGGAAGACGCCCGTGACACTTCCCGAGGCGTCCACCTCGCGGCATCCGGTCTTCGCGTCGATGGGCGAGGTCGCCGGCGCGCGGTAGAGAAGCGGCGTGCGGCCATCGACGCGGAAGTACAACTCGTAGAGTTTGCCGTTCTTCTTCCAGCAGACGTGGTTCTTGCTGGTGGGCAGCTCTTCAACCTGCTTGGTGATCTCGGCGTAGTCGTCCTTATTGACCAGCGCGATCCGCGGCGGCGTGCGCCGGCCCTTGCGCTTTTCCGTTGCGGCCGGCGTTGCGGCTGGCGTCTTCGCCGGTGCGTCCGTCGTTCCTTGCTGCGCCGCGGCTTCCGCCGCCTTCTTCACCCACCGCGAGCGTTCCCTGCCGTTGACGACTTCCGTCTTCAGCACGAGACCCTTGGCCGCGGCCTTGGCGTCGCGCTCGGCGATGCGCTGGGCATCCCGGTCAACAACGCGGCCCCCGGGTTTCACGCCGGAGGCCTGGTTGGCATCCTTGTTGTCGGTCGCCTTCGGCGGCGGCCCGGCTTCGGCTCGAAGCCGCTGGGCGGACTTGATCCTCACCTTCTTCTTCGTCTCGAGGTTGGTGGCGTCCCAGCCGCCGTTGCGGTTCTCGGCGTCGATGCGCACCTTGGCGATCTTGCCGCTCACCTTGGCGGTGTAGGTTCCGCCGATTCTGACGTCGTTCTTCTTCATCGTGCTGCTCCTTTCGTTGATGCAGCGGTTCACAATGGCGCGAGGGTGAACGCCACCGCCGCGCGTGGTGATTCAGTTCGTCCCCGGCAGCGGCGTGATCTCGATCTTGCGCCCGCACGCCGGGCACACGGCCTTGGTCGGCCGGGCCGACTTTCGTCCTGCCTCGTACGCCCGCTCGAGCGCTTCCTTCACGCACCACACCGCGGTGTCGTGGAAGTCGAGGCGGTCGCTGTTGCGGGTTTCGAGGGTCTCGAGGCCGAGGGCTTCGCGGGCGATGGTGTTCAAGGTGTTGTCGCGTGTGCTCATGGCATCTCCGTTCCGTTGGTCGTTGGTCGTTCAGCAGCCGGCGACGCGCTCGATCTCGAGGCGCACGTCGTGGATCATGGAATTGGTCGCGTTGATGCGGTGCATGCGGTCGGCGCCGTAGATGGCCAGCGCGACCTTCTGCACCTTGGCGAAGCGCGCCTCGTCGCTCTCACGGCGGCCGACTTCGCAGATGACGCGGCCGCCCGCGGTGATGAGCGCCCCGTCGTCGGTGCGGGCGATCTCGACCTCGCCGCCCTCGCCTCGAATGGTCATGCCCGTGATCAACATGGTGCTGCTCCTTCCGGTTCGCGCTGCCGCGCTTCAGATGGTGGTGATGTGGGCGACGAGCATGCAGGCCCGCACGACTGCGTCGAGTTCGCCGCGCTGGCCGGCGCTCAAGGCGTCGAACTTCTGCTCGAAGATCCGCTCGGCCAGGGCCCGCCGCGTGGTGTCGATGTCGATGGCCTCGAAGCTGTAGGTCGGGGCGTAGTTGTCGCTCACCGCGACATTGGCGCAGCCGGTCTTGTAGGCGCTGATGCCCAGTTCGATGTTGAGCGCTGCGCTCGCGCTGACCTGCTTCTGCACCGATTCGACGCGGATGGCGATGCTCTCGACCCGCGCGCCAGCGTGGATGACCGGCTCCTTGCCCATCGCGTGGTCGCGATCCCAGAAGGCGAGGATCTCCTCGTCGGTGTAGCCCTTGGCCCGCAGGTAGCGCAGGTCGGTTTCGCTGAACATGGCGTGCTGGCGGATCCGCTTGGCGTGGTCGTTCTCATTGGTGGTTCGCGTCGTCATGGTCGTTGCTCCTTTGGCGTTGGCGTTGATGCGGCGTCGGCCGCGTTTTCAGTGACACATGAGGGCATGAGCCGCGCGAAGATGCAAGGCGATTCGCCGAGGATTCCAGCACATTTCGCAGAATGTGGGCAAATGCCGTCGCATGTGGGCAACTGCGCCAACGGGGACGCGCTGTCCGCTAGGTATGTGCTAGGTACTGGCCGGATTCTCGCCGCGCCGGGCCAGATTTGTGGCGGGCAAGGGAGGTCGTGGTTTGCACCGGTGATGTCTCAAGCTGAACTGGAGTGCCATGACCGGGCCGCCTGATCAACAGCGCGATCGTATCGGTGCGCTCAATCCGGCTGCACTTCCCGTAGCCGAGATGGCGCGCCTGCTTACGCGCGTCGGTGGTCAACCGACCACTGCGGCGATGATCGAGCGCGACATCGACGAGGGCGCACCGACCAACGGCGATGGCACTCTCAACCTCGTGCACTATGCGGCTTGGGTGGTGCGGAATCTCAGCCAAGGAATGACGGGGGGCGGCGACCGACGTGGCGATTGACCCTCGCTCTCTGCGACCGAGCGAAATCTGCCGCCTGCTCAACTCGACTCCATTGGGCGAGGTGATCAGCGAGCGGCAATTGCACCGTCATCGCAGCCGGGCCGGATATCGCATTGGCGACGGAAAGACGGTTGATCTGCTCCGCTACACGGCCTGGCTCGTCGCCGAGCGGCATGCACGACTGAACGCGGCGGAATCGGCCGCGGATGAGTTGCCTCACGCGCGTGGCGATCGGCCCGTGCAGAACGATCTGCCGGCATCCCTCGCAGGGCGGGAAATCGTCGCTCTGGCCGAGGCGACCGACGTTCATCGCCGGGCTCGGTGCGAGAGGTCGTTCCGATCATTCTGCGAGACGTACTTCCCTCAGACGTTCAGCCTGCCGTGGTCGGATGACCATCTCAAAGTCATCGAGAAGATTGAGAAGGCGGTCCTGGAGGGCGGGCTCTTCGCGATGGCGATGCCGCGCGGGAGTGGCAAGACCACCCTCTGCGAGATCGCCTGCCTCTGGGCGATACTCATTGGAGCCCGGGAGTTCGTGGCGCTCATCGGCGCTGATGAAGATCATGCCGCGAACATGCTCGACTCGATCAAGGCGGAACTCGAGAACAACGAATCGCTCCTGGCCGACCTCCCCGAGGTGCTCTTTCCAATCCACAGCCTCGAGGGCATCCACCAGCGCTCCTCGGGCCAGCTCCATGAAGGGCGGCAGACGCACATCGGCTGGACCGCCAAGGAGATTGTGCTGCCGACGGTGCCCAATTCGAAGGCAAGTGGGGCGATCATTCGCGTTGCGGGCATCACCGGGCGTATCCGGGGCATGAAGCACAAGCGTCCCGACGGCCAGTCGGTGCGTCCTTCGCTTGTTCTCATCGATGACCCGCAGACGGATGAGTCGGCGCGCTCGCCCTCACAGTGCAACACCCGCGAGCGGATCCTCGCCGGCGCCATTCTCGGCCTGGCCGGCCCGGGGAGAAAGATTGCCGGCCTCATGACCATCACCGTGGTGCGCCCCGACGACATGGCCGATCGACTCCTGGATCGGGAGAAGCATCCCCAGTGGCAAGGCGAGCGCACGCGCATGGTCTATGCGTTCCCGACTCGGGAGGCGCTTTGGGCCAAGTACGCCGAAATCCGCGCCGATGGGCTGCGCCATGATGCGGGAATCTCGGCGGCAACGGCGTTCTATCGCCAGCACCAGGCCGAAATGGACGAAGGTGCCACCATCGCGTGGCCGGCGCGGTTCAACCACGATGAAGCCTCCGCGATCCAGCACGCGATGAATCTCAAGCTCCAGGACGAGGCGGCGTTCTGGGCGGAGTACCAGAACGACCCATTGCCTGAGCAGCAAGCGGACGAAGATCTGCTCAGCGCGGATCAGATTGCCGCGAAAACCAACGGCATGCGGCGCGGCGAAATCCCGGTCGGCTGTTCGCACCTGACGATGTTCATCGACGTGCAGGAAAAGTGCCTGTTCTGGCTCGTGGCGGCGTGGGAAGAGGACTTTACAGGCCATGTCGTCGATTACGGTACGGAGCCGGACCAGAAGGCGGGGTATTTCACATTACGGGAGGTGAAGCGGACGCTGGCGATGGCAGCGCCGCGCGCCGGACTTGAGGGCGCCATCTATGCGGGGCTGGAGCGACTGACCGACGCGAAGCTCGGCCGGGAATGGAAGCGCGATGACGGCGCGATGGTGCGCATCGACCACTGCCTCATCGACGCCAACTGGGGTGCTTCGACGGATGTCGTGTACCAGTTCTGCCGCCAGTCCACCTATGCTGGCGTACTCCTGCCGTCACACGGGCGGTATGTCGGCGCTTCAAGCATCCCTTTCAGCGAATACAAGCGCAAGCGGGGCGACCGTGTCGGCCTGAACTGGCGCATCCCAAATGTCGCAGGCCGCCGCGCCGTGCGTCACGTGCTCTTCGACACGAACTACTGGAAATCGTTCATCCACGCGCGGCTGGCGGTGCCGATGGGCGATGCCGGCTGCGTGTCGCTCTTCGGCCGAAAACCCGAAGCGCACCGCCTCATCGCCGAGCACCTCACGAGCGAGTACCGCGTGAAAACTGAAGGCCGTGGCCGCACCGTCGATGAGTGGAAACTCCGCCTCTCCGGCGCTGACAACCACTGGTTCGACTGCCTTGTCGGCGCCGCCGTCGCGGCGTCGATGCAGGGCGCGGTTCTGTATGGCACGGATGTGCAGCGGGCTCCGCGCCGCCGTATCCGCCTTTCTGATCTCCAGGGAGGGCGGCGATGAACAGCGAAGCGAAGACGAAAC